>CAIWAJ010000581.1:0-11474 GCA_903910565.1 uncultured Rhodospirillales bacterium | reverse complement strand
GTACCGCTCCAGCGCCGCCGCCCGCCCCCCGTCATCCGCGGCCAGGAACGCCTCGCGCAGCCGTTCCGCCTCGTCGTCGCACGCCCAGCCCACGAAGTTCTTGCCCCCGCACGCCATGTCGGTCGCGATGTTCGTCAGCGGATGCGACATGATCACCCCCGGCGCCCCCGTCAGAAACAGGTTCCACAACTCCCGGTTGCGCAGCCGCTGCCCCGTGCTGCCCCAGTCCCCCCACATCATCTCCACGTTGAACCCGGCCCGCTTCAGCGCGTCATACGCCACCTCCGACATCTGCTTCAGCGTCGGAATTTCCGTCGTCGCCACGAACACCAGCTTTTCGCCCTTATACCCCGCCTCCGCCGCCAACTGCCGCGCTTTGGCGAAATCCTGACGGAACCCCTCGCCCCCCGCCGTGGTGCCGAAGGGAGCACCACAGATGAAATAGCTCGCGCAGGTCTTCCAGTACTCCGGCTCCCCCCAGCCGGCCGCCATCTCGTCTTCCTGGTTGATCGCGTAGGCCAGCGCGCGGCGCATCCTGGGGTCATTGAACGGCGGGATCGTCGCGTTCGGCCGCAGCATGTTCTGTGACATGATCGGCGCCAGTTTCACGATGCGAATGGCCTTGTTGCGCGCCAGCACCGGCACCTGGTCCAGCACCGGCCGCTCCAGCATGTCCACCTCCCCCGCCGTCAGCGCCGCCGCGGCGGTCGCGGCGTCGGGGATCACGTGCCACTCCACCCGATCCACCTTCACCAGCCGCGCCCCCGCCAGCCCATCCGGCTTTTCCGTACGCGGCACATAGTCCGGGTTGCGCGTCCACACCGCCCGATGCCCCACCACCCGCTCATCAGCGGCGAAGCGGAACGGGCCCGAGCCGATCGCGTTCTCCACCCGCGTGGTGATCGGCGCCCCATCCGCCCCCAGCGCGTCCTTCGCCCGCATCACCGCGGGAAACCGCGCCGGCGCCGCCGCGAGCGCAAACAACATCGCCGGGAACGGGCGTGACAACCGCCATTCGATCGTATCCGGCGCCACCAGCGCAATGCCCTGCGTCATCGTGCCCAGCCGCGCCCCCACCGAGTCCATCGCCATCCAGCGCCGCGCCGAAGCCGCCACATCCTCCGCCGTCACCGTCTCGCCACTATGGAACCGCAGCCCCGCCCGCAGCGTGAACCGCCACACCAGCCCATCCGCGGAAACCGACCACCGCTCCGCCATCATCGGCCGCGGCTCCAGCTTGGAATCCCAAGCAAACAGGCTCTCGTACATCATCTCGTCGGCGATCAGCGATATCCACGCCGTGCCGAACATCGGATCAATCACGGTCAGGTCGGACTGCGGCACCACCCGCAACACCTTCGTCTGCCCCCAGGCCGGCCCGGCCAGCAGCAGCAAAACGCCGATCAATCCTCGTATCATCGCACGCTCTCCCCCGGGCTGCGCCGCCACCATACCAAGCCCGCCCCCCGATCTCCCCGAAAAAATGCGCGACCAGGACGTTTTTATTATTGACATTATACGTCGCACACGCTAACTATACGGCCAACCCCAACAGAAGGCTCCCCCGATGTCCGCCGCCTCCCCCGCCCTCACCGCCTTCATGCAGGCCCTCCTGGGGATTCTGCGCGCAATGCTGGCGGACATGGCGGCCGACATCGCCCACCTCCCCCCGACCCACCGCGCCTGGCGCCAATACCGCGCCCTCCAGGCCACCATCATTGCCCTGGAAGCCACCCTGCGCACCCCCCAAGCCCCCGCACGCCGGCTCCCCGCCCGGATTCCGTCCGTACCGCCCCAGCCGCCGCGCGCCATCGCCCCAACGCCCGCCACGCCCCCACGCCCGGTCTCGCACGCCCTCTCCCGCGCCCCTCCATTCCGAAAATCCGGAATGGCCAGGTCGCCAAAGCATGCCTAATTTGTTACGATATCGAAACTAAACCGCCCACTCCGCCGGCAGCGTGGTCAGCCCCCGCAGCGTGAAACTCCGCCGCCACTGCGGCGCCTCCTTCTCCGGTAAGGTCATCCCCGGCAAACGCCGCAACAACCCGCCAAACGCCTCCTGCGCCTCGATCCGCGTCAGCTGCGCCCCCAGGCAATGATGAATGCCCCCCCCCCGAACGACATCGGCCAGATCTCCTTGCGCGTGATGTCCAGCCGATCCGGCTCCACATACACCTCGGGGTCCCTATTCGCCGCCCCCAGGAAACACACCACGCTCTGCCCCGCCGGAATCGTCACCCCCGACAACTCCACCGCCGCATTGGTCGTCCGCCCCGTCAGCTGCACCGAGCTGTCATACCGCAGCAACTCCTCCCTCGCGTTCGGGATCAGCGAAGGGTCGGCCTTCATCCTCTCCCACTGCTCGGGATTACGATGCAAAGCCAGCAGCCCGTTGCCGATCAAATTGGCGGTGGTCTCATGCCCCGCCGCGAACAACAGCCCGACATTCGCCGTCAACTCCTCCGTCGTCAGCCGGTCCCCCGCCTCCTCCGCCTGCACCAGCTTGGTGATCAGATCATCCTTCGGCTCCCGCCGCCGCCGCTCGAACAGCGACTCGAAATACGCGTTGGTCGCCATCGTGTTGGCGTTCGCGATATCCAGCTCCTCCCGGCTCATCGGCACCGGATCGATCAACCGCCCATTCACCCGCGACTGCGCGAAGAACTGCTCATGGTCCTCCTCAGGGATCCCCAGCATGTCGCAAATCACGATGATCGGGAGCCGATGGGCAAAATCGCTGATCACATCCATCCGCCCCTGCCCCGCCACCCGGTCAATCAACTGGTCAACGATCGCCGCGATCCGCGGCCGCATCTCCTCCACCCGCCTGGCCGTGAACGCCTTCGTCACCAGCCCCCGCAACCGCGTATGGTCCGGCGGATCCAACACCAGCATCGTCCGCCCCAACGAAGCCCGCGCCGGCTCATTGATCGCCTCCGGACCGTAGGACCGGGTGATATTGCCCACATAGTCCTTGCCGAACCGCTTGTCCTTCAACACCAAAGCCGCATCCGCGTTCCGCGTCACGATCCACATCCCCAGCGGCGACTGCCACACCGGAACCATCGCCCGCAGCGTGTGATAAAACGGATAGGGGTCAGCGATGAAAGCGGGGTCAAGCGGGTTGAAGGCCAGGCTCGCGGACATGTTCTACCTTTCGGATGGTAACCCCAATCCTGCGCAGATAGGGACGGATTGCGCCAGCGCCAGTCCCGAGGCAGGCTGCCGCCAAGGATAAGGAGGAAACACCATGCCCATCATCCAGAACACCTCGCTCGCCCGCCTCCGCGCCGGCAAGCTCTCCCTCGGCTTCGGCGCCGGCGCGCTCCGCACCGTCGCCACCCCGATGTTCGCGAAAGCCGCCGGGTTCGACTGGCTGTTCATCGACATGGAACACGGCGCCTTCTCGGTCAACGAAGCCACCCAGCTCTGCATCGCAGCCCTGCCCACCGGTGTCACCCCGATCGTGCGCGTCTGCTTCGGCGCGCTGGACGAAGCCACCCGCGCCCTCGACAACGGCGCCCTCGGGATCGTCATCCCCCATGTCGACACCTCCGCCCAGGCGAAAATGGTCGCCGACGCGCTCCGCTTCCCCCCGCGCGGAACCCGCTCCTGGGGCGGCGGGGTCGCGGTCTATGGCTACGCGCCCCCGGGGGTCGCCCAGGCGCAGGAGGAGATCAACAACGAGATCCTCGTCGTCGCCATGATCGAGACCGCCGAAGCCGTCGCCAACGCCGACGCCATCGCCGCCACCCCCGGGATCGACGTGCTGCTGATCGGCACCTCGGACCTCAGCGCGGATATGGGAATCTCCGGCCAGATCGGCCACGAGAAGGTCCAGGCCGCCTATCGCGCGGTGATCGACGCCTGCAAGAAGCACGGCAAATACGCGGGCATGGGCGGCATCTACGATGATACCTGGGCCAAGACCTATATCGGCTGGGGCGCCCAGTTCGTGCTCGGCGGTGCGGACCAGATGTTCATCATGCAGGCCGCCACCGCGCGAGCGAAGTTCCTCTCCTCGCTCGCACCCTGACGCCGGACGGCTTCGGCCGGTCACGGCAAGTTCATCGCCGAAGGCCGGCGATGGCACCGGGCCGAGCATGGTTTTCTTGGACCTTGCTCGCCGGCCTTGGTACACCATGCTCTTGCATGCAGCGCGGAGAGCCGCCACCCGCAGTTGGCCGGCTGCTGGACTTAGGGGATGACTGGGTCGATGTTCAAATTCGTGTCGCCGATCGCCCTGAACGATTGGTCCAATCTCTTCAGCACCGCCCAACCCGGCCCTGACGCGGCGGCGTCGGACCCTGGCCAGATCGTATTGTACTCACCCGACGGAGGGAGCAGCATCCTGGTCGGGTCGGCTGTGGTAGGCACCGGATCATTGGGGGTATCTGCCAGCGGAATTGCCACCTCACCCTTCGTGATCAACCTCTCGTGGGATGACAGCGTCGCCAGCGCCCCCGCCGGCTTCAAGCCGGCCGTGCTCGCCGCCGCGCAGTATCTCGAGACCCAGTTCACCGACGCCGTCACGATCAACATCTCGGTCGGCTATGGCGAGGCGTATGGAACCTCCCTCGGCTCCGGCACCCTCGGTGCCAGCGTCAGCTATCTCACCTCGGCCAGCTACCACACATTGCGCACCGCCCTCGCCAATGACGTGACGACCCTCGACGACAGGGCCGCCGTCGCCTCGCTGCCCACCACGGCGCCGACCACCGGGACGTTATGGACCACCACGGCCAACGCCAAGGCGATCGGCCTGGTGTCTGCCACCAGCACGTCGACCGACGGCTATATCGGCTTCTCCAGCAGCCTGCCCTTCACCTATTCGGGCGCGGTCGCCGGCGGAACCTATGATTTCATGGGCGTCGCGCTGCATGAGCTGACCGAGGTGATGGGCCGCGGGATGCTCACTGGCGGGACCGTTGGCTCCACGACGAACAGCTACGAGCTGATGGACCTGTTCCACTACTCCGCCGCCGGGACTCGTGACTTTTCCGCCTCCACCCCCGGTTATTTCTCCCCAGATGGCGGCACGACGAACCTGGGCGCACTCAATACCGCGTCCAATGGTGATGCGGGCGACTGGTCATCGTCGATGGGCAATGACTCATTCGATGCCTTCTCCAACGCCAATGTCACCAACACAATGTCATCGGCCGATCTGCGGGTGATGGACACGCTGGGCTGGAACCTTGCCTCCGCCGCGACGATGGTGGGGCTCACACTCTCCCCAGCGACCGGGAACGTAAGCACCGCGCGCAATGGGGCCGGACTTGGGGCCGCCACAATCTTGTCGGCGGTGAACGAAGTCGGCGGCCCTGCGACGGATACCTACAAGATGACCCTGAGCGGCACCGGTGCCGCGCTGTTCAAGATGAGCGGCACAGGGCCTACACAGTTCCTGAGGGTCGGTGCGGCTGGTTTGCCCGGAAGTGCATCTGGCACGCTCTACTCCCTCAAGATCACCGCGACCGACGTCACGCAATCGACCGCGGCGGCCAAGGTGATCGCATCGGTCAGCCTTGTCGTGATCGGCGGAACCTCAGGCGATGATACCATCAGTGTCGCGACACTGTCGGGCGGGCTTGGCACCGCGGTCCCGACATTCGTCTATGGCCTCGATGGCAATGACGTCATCAACGCCGGCGGGCTGAGCGGCCCCCTGGTGATGGTCGGCGGCGCCGGAGCGGACCGCATGACCGGAGGAAGCGGCGGTACCGACTACATCTATGGCGCTGTCGCGGATTCCACCGCGGCCTCGATGGATGTGATCACCAATTTCCAGGCGAGCACCGATCTGATCGACCTCACCGGACTCGGCAGTGCCCTGGCCTATGCCGGCGCCATCACCGGCGGCGCCAAGCTGGCCGCGCACTCGATCGGCTGGCAGACCAGCGGTGGAAACACCTTCGTTTATGTGAATACCTTCGCCGGCGCGAGGGCGGTTACCGCGGCAAGCATGAAGATCGAACTGCTCGGCGCGGTGGCGCCAAGCGAAAGCAATTTCCTCCACCTCTGACCTGGCTCGCCATCAACGCCCGAACCGCGCCAGACCAAGCCCGGCGACAGCGACGATGGACAGGCCGCACGCCACCAGCGTCGCGGGTACGCCGATCGCACCGATCAGGCTTGGCGCCGCCAGCATCGCCATGATGGAGCCGCTCTGGTTCAGCACCATATAGGCCCGCACGGCGGCGCCGACGTCGCGGCGGGGCAGATGGATCTGGCGCAGCGTCGCGGTGGTAACGTCCTGCATCGGGCCGCCGACCGCGCTCAAAGCGGCGCCCGCGAACAGGAAGGGGAACAGCCAGGCGCCCGTCAGCGTCATGCCCACGAGCCCCATGACGATGATGCCGCAACCGAGTGTGCCGATGCCGCGAAACATCAGCCGTCCCGTCAGGGCGGGAATGCCGAGGTTGCCGACCCACAGCGTGGAGAGAAGATTCGCTCCGCCATAGGCTGCCATGATGAAGCCATAGGCCGCGAGGCCGCCGGCGCCGCCGGGGATTCGCACCCCCGCGCGTTCCACCAGGAGTGGTAACGCGACGTAGAACGCCACGAACCAACCGCCGTTCACCACCAGGTTAGCCCACATCACGAACCACAGCAGCGGATGCGGCCGCAATGCGTGGAACCCGGTGACGAGCGCCGTCAACACCCCCTGGCGACCCGCCGTTGCCGGCAGGCGCGGGCCTTTCAGCATGAGCAACGTGTTGCAGCCCGCGGAAATGACAAATCCCCCCGCGGCCAGCGCCACCAGGGCGGAGAGCGGGAGTGTCGCGATGCCGACCAAAGCGGGGCCCAGCATGCGCGCCAGCCGATCGGAAATATCGGCCAGCGCGTTGGTCGCCGGCAGATCCTCGGCGGCCCGCACGATGCCAGGGAGCACCGTCTGCATCGCCGGACGATACAGCGCCATTGCCGCCATCATCAGGAAGGCGGCGAGGAACAGCGTCCAGCCGACGGGCGCGCCCGCCACGGCCCAGATCGCCGCCGTCATCCCCAAAGTGAATACCCTGAGCAGGTCGGCGGCGACCATCATCCGGCGATGCTCGATCGTCTCCACCCAGCCGCCCAGCAGCAGCGCGACCATCAGCATTCCCGACGCCTGAACGGCGGCGAGGTATCCCGCGCGCTCCCCCAGAACGGTGACACCGGTCCAGCTCAGCACCACGCTGAAGGTCTGATCGCCGAGCGAGGCGAGCGACAGGCCGCCCCACAGCAGCGTGACCGCCGGGTTGCCGAGCGGGCGGAGGAGGCGGGGTATCAGGTGCGCCGCGTCCAGTCCGCGAGCGCGATGCGTGGCAGATCGAAGCGGTCACGCGTGCGGCTGTACCAGCCGGCACCGTGCAGGCGGCCGATCAGATCGAGCTTTTCGTTGTCGATGTAGCAGCGCTCAGCGTTCAGCACCGCGTCATCGCGCACATGGACCGCCAGCACCTTGCCGATCACCAGCGTGCGGTCCACCCCGAGATCGATGTTCATGAACCGCTCGCACTCGAGGGCAACCGGGCTCTCGGCGATGCGGGGCACCTTGATCTTGCTGCTGGGGACCGTGGTGAGCCCGGCCTCGGCGATTTCGTCGACGCCGGAGGGGAAGTCGATGGCGGTGATGTTCATCGCCTCGGCGTTGGCGTCGGAGACCATGTTGACGACGAACTGGCCGGTTTCGCGGATATTATTGCCGGTGTCCTTGGCGTCACCCGGCCGACGGCCGCCGATGCCGATGATCACCAGCGGCGGATCGCCCGAGACCGCATTGAAAAAGGAGAAGGGGGCGGCGTTGACGAGGCCGTTGGCGTCCTGCGTCACCACCCAGGCGATAGGGCGGGGGCCGACGGTGGAGACCAGCAGCTTGTAGCGGTCCTGGGCGGAGATCGAGTCGAAATCGAACAGCATGTCACGGCTCCCGTGCCGAAGTTTCGCGGCAGACATGGGCCGGGCGGCCGGCGCTGTCCATATCGACGCATGCGTGAAGCGAATGCATCGCGTGCATTCCTCGATGCCCACGATCCGGTTTACCGGCGCTTAAGCCTCCCATGAAAGCCTTGCGTGACCTTGGGAGAGTTCCTGATGAACTGGCTGCGCAATCTTTCAATCGCCGGCAAGATCTCGCTCGCCGCGGCAGCGACCTTGGTGCTGGTGGGCGTGCTGGCGTTCACGGCGATGTCGGCGCTGCAAACCCTGCGCGGGCTGGGGGAGAGCACGCAGCGGTTCCATTCTGCCGCGCGGGACGCCAGTGGCGCCCTGCTCGCGGCGCGGGCGGCGCAGCTTGCGGCGCTCGATCTCCAGTTCCAGCAGACGCTCTCGCGCGTTGAACAGTCACGCGATGCCGCGCAAACCCAGGGTGAGCGGGTGGAGTCGGCGCTTGACCAAATCGCCGAGCAAGGCGGCGAGGCCACACGGGCGCAGATCACCCGCACGAAGGAGAGGCTGGCAGACTACATGAAGGCGGTATCGCGGGCGGCCGAGCTGCGTGGCGCGATGCTGTCCGAGCGGGACAACACCTTCAGCACCGTGCAATCCCGGTTCGACACCGCCATTGCCGCCGTCCGGCGGGACCTGGCACTGGAGGACCTGATGCCATCCGAAATCGAAGAGATCCAGGAACACATCCGCCAGTACCAGCTTGCTTTGCTGAATATGCGCGACGCGACCAACCTGTTCCTCGCGACCGGCGACAACACGCTCTCCGAGCGTGTCCGGGCGGCCGATCAGTCGGCTGAGACGCATTTGCCATCCATTCTGCGCGCGCGCATTTCCGATGACTTCCGCGAGGGAGTGGACGACATGGCTGCGGCGGCGCTGAAGATGCGCCAATCCGCCCATCGCCTGTTTGATGCGGCCAGCGAACTGGGGGCCCATGCCGGCAACGTCGTCACCCCCGCGGCGATGGCGCTCGAGGCGCAGCTTGGCGCGGTGGTGCGCGCCTTCGACGAGACCGCCGAAGCGGCACTCGCCGACGCCGACGTGGCCCAGGATCAGGCCCGGCAGTGGCTGCCGCTGGTCGCTTTCGGGATCGCGATCATGCTGGTCGTCTCGGGCGTACTGACCGTGCGCGCCATCGCCGGCCCCATCGGAACCATGACCAAGGTGGTGCAGCGCATGGCGGAGGGCGATACCGAGGATACGCCCCCCTGCATCGGCCGGCGTGACGAGATCGGCCGCATGGCCACCGCGCTTGAGGTGCTTCGCCAAGCCGTGCGCAAGGCGTTTCTGCAGGGCCAGGTGATCGAGCAGATGCCGCTTGGCGTGGCTACCGCCGCCGCGGCCGAGGACTTCCGCCTCACCGTCGTTAACCCGGAGCTGACCAGGCTGGTGACGAGTGCGCTCGCCGGTCAGAGCGTTGAGGCGTTGTTCGAGGACCCGTCACCGATCCGTGCGGTGATCGCCGACCCCGAACTGCTGCCGCATCGCCTGCGGGTTGCGAGCAATGGACGGAGTTTCGACGTCTCGATTTCCGCCCTGACCGCGCCCGACGGCAGCTACGCCGGCCCGATGCTGGCCTGGCGGGACATCTCCGACGAGGTTGGCATGGCCGCGCGGTTCGAGCACTCGATCGGCCGGGTGGTCGGCGACGTCGGCACCGCCGCCGATGCGGTGCAAGCCACCGCCACGGCGATGACAGAGGCCACCGCGGCCAGCGCCGAGCGGCTTATCGTGGTGGCTGGTGCGTCACGCGAGGCAACGAGCAGCGTGCAGTCTGTCGCGCGCAACGCCGAGCAATTGGCCGAATCGGTGGAGGCGATCGCGCGCAGCGTGTCCGAAAGCGCCGCCATTGCCCGCACAGCGGTTGCCGAGGCGGAGGCAACGGACCAAAGCGTCGCCGGGCTGTCCGAAGCCGCCGGGCGGATCGGCGAGGTGGTGCGGCTGATCGGCGACATCGCGGAACGGACCAATCTTCTGGCCTTGAATGCCACCATCGAGGCGGCACGGGCGGGCGAAGCCGGGCGCGGCTTCGCGGTGGTGGCCAGCGAGGTCAAGGCGCTCGCCAACCAGACCGCCAAGGCGACCGGTGATATCGCGAACCAGATCACCGCGATGCAGGGCGCAACAGGACAGGCCGTGGGTGCCCTGCGATCGATCGCCCGCACCATTCAGCGCATGTACGACATCTCCGGCGGTATCGCCGCGGCGGTCGCCCAGCAGGGCGCGGCGACCCAGGAGATCGCCCATGCGGTACAACAGGCCGCCGCCGGGACGGCGGGGGTGGACGCAAATATCGGTGAAGTCACCGGGACCGTGCAGCACACTGGGGAGCAGGCCGCGGGCTTCGCGGCCACCGCCGCCAGGCTCGGCGCGCAGTCCTCCGAGCTGGCCCATGAGGTGCGCGAATTCCTCGCCCATCTCCAGGCGGCCTGAACACGCACCGGCTGGCGCGCCCCGCCGCCTTGCTGCATCATTCCCGCGCTTGCCGGGAGGGCCGAGATGCGCGTGATCATCCTGTTTTCGCTTCTGATCCTGGCCGGCCCGGCCAATGCTGCCTCGTTCGACTGTAAAAAGGCGGCGACCCCGGTGGAACGGACGATCTGCGGCGATCCGGCCTTGTCCTCGCTCGATGAGCGCGCGGTGGCGGCCTATGTCGACGCGGTCGATACACTCGGTATCAGCGACGATCTGAACGACCCCGCCGGTGAGCTTCTGCTGCGCGGCCACCAGGAGTGGGCGGCCGCGCGCAACCGCTGCGGCACCGTGACCTCGTGCATGCTGCAGCAATATCTCCGCCGCCTCGCGGTGTTGAATTTCAAGCCGGACAGCCAGGCGCCCTCCCCGCTCGACCCGGCGATTGGCCGGTATGGCACCCCGATCGACCCGCCGCGCGAGATGCTGATCATGGCCGCCCCGGGCAATGCCGCGCTGGTGAGTATCCGGGTGAATACCGCGGATTGGAATTGCGTGTTCACCGGCATCGGCAGGATCGAAACGGGTGGGGCAATCCGCGTCACGCGGGCCGATTTCAATGGGCGGACCAATGGGGCGCATGCGGTGCTGCTGACGCCGACGCGGTTGGGCTACACCCTTCGCCACGCCGACGCGAAGGATAATGCCTCGGCTCAGTTCTGCGGCGCCGGGGGATCGCTGGAACACCCCTTCCCGCGCCGGAATTGACGCGGCTCGCGGCAGCGTGATCGCCAGAATCGGGGCCGATCTGCCATAGCGGGCCTCACCTGCTTGCGGAGACACTGAATGCGCCCCTGGATCATCGCCGCGTCCCTCACCCTGCTTGCCGCTTGCGGCACCGGCAGCTTTGACCGGGTGACCACCGGCGCCGGGACGGGTGCGGCCGGCGGGGCGGTCGTCGGGCTGCTCGGCGGTCCTATCGGCGTGCTGGCAGGCGCCGCGGTGGGCGCCGGCGTGGGCGCGGTGACCGGCGGGGTGACGACGCCGCAGCAGATCGATCTCGGCAAGCCGGTGTGGAAGTAATCCGCTAGCCGCCGACGTCCAGCTGGCTCGCCACCAGATGGGCG
>CAIWAJ010000580.1:0-3772 GCA_903910565.1 uncultured Rhodospirillales bacterium | reverse complement strand
ATAGGCCAGCGTGCCGGCAATCTTCGCGCGGCGGCGATAAACGCCATCGCGCACGGGAATCACGTCGGCCGGATGGTCATAGCCGCGCCGCGCTTCCCAGCCCGCGCGCAGCGTGAGATGGCTGGCCGGCGCGTCATCATCGAGGATGACCAGCAGGTCAATATCGCTATCCGCCCCGGCCTCGCCGCGCGCCCGTGAGCCGAACAGCACAATGCGGCGCGGATGGAAGTAATCCACCACGCGGCTCAGCAACTCCGCAGGCACCAGCGGGAATTCGCGCATCTCTATATCGCCTTTGCCGTGGCGTAAGGTTGATCGCGCGTGATCGTACCACGACGTGGCGAGCGTATCCACGGATTTGCGGCGTGAGGGCGCCGGGGAATCACCCCCCGCGGTTCAAGAGCGTGACCGGCATGTGTTCCGGCTGGTTCGCCAGGCTGTTCCCGCGCCAGACAATGCGGCCTCCCTGCACCTCGGGCCACACCCGCATCTCAAGCAGCGTCGCGATCACGCTGCGGGCGAGCATCGCGCCGGCGAAGCGGCCGGGGCAGATATGTTCGCCGCCGCCGAAGGTCACGCTGCGGGTGGAGCGCTGCGGGTTGAAGCTGTCCGGCTCCGGATACGCCGCGGGATCCCGGTTGGCCGCGCCCCACATCAGGAACACCTTGGAGTTCGCGGGGAAGATCACATCCCCGCTCCGCACCTCCTCGAACACATAGCGCGACAGGCCGATCAACGGCGGCTCAAGCCGCAACGCCTCCGCCACCGCGCGATCCAGGAAATTGGCATCGTCGCGATGGGCATCGAGAACCTCAAACCAATCCGCCAAGACGACGACCGCGTTCGAAACCGCCACGGCCGCGGTATGGAAGGCGTCAAAGAAATTGCCCACGATGAACAGCCCGGCATTCCCCGGCACGACGCCGCGCCGGTGAACATCCATGCAGGGCGGCATCCCCGCCAGTTCCTCCGCAAGTGCTGTTACATGCGGGCAACTGCCCTCGGCGAGGCTGCGCATCGCCGCCCCCTCGATCAGGCGCCGATACGCGCCGGCGCCGGCGTAGAGCTGCGCCACTTCCGCGGGGCTCCGATCGATATTGAGCAGGGGCGCCATGTCGAGGATGGCCGCGGAAACCCCACGCATTTCCTCCGTCGTCAAGCCGATGATGGAGCCGAAATATCGCGCCACGAGGGGTAAGGACACTTCGCGCACGAAGTCGAATTCACCACCGCCCCGATGCGGTGCCAGCAGGTCCCCGGCAAGTGCGTGGGCGTGCGCCTCAAGCTCCGCCGTCTGCTTCGGCCCGACCATTTTCAGCAACGCCATCCGCAAGGGACGATGGATGGGCGCATTGGCGGTGAACAACTGGTTGGAGAGAACCGTGGCAACGGAGGTGCGCGGCGCATCGCCGCCGGCGAGGGCTGCCTCGGCGACATCGGAGGGAAACATGATCCCCGGCGGCACATTCTCGAGCGCCGGCATCGTGCCGAAAACGCGCAAATCGGCATGTCGAAACATCGCCAGCTGCTCTTCGCCATGGCGATGCACGCGTAGAAACCGCGGCGCGCCGCCCGTAAAAGCCGTCGCGCAGAACCGTCTCAGGCCGTCATGCCCGCCGCTAAACCCCCATTCCTCCAGCGTCGGCAACGATGCGGTATCAAGCTGCATGTAAACCTCCAACCTGATCAGACGTGCCGGACAGCCTAAGCCAATCTCACGAAGAACGTGGATAAAAGTCTTTTTGGTTCTTTTTCTTCAGAAAAAGAACATGCTTTCTCATGCTTTACGGCGCCGGCCGGACGTCCTGTGCCATTGAGCGTTCATCCACGCGGGCGTCGTGGGTGAGGGTTGGGCGCATGGCCCAGACGTTGCGTTGGAGGTGGGTGGGGATCATGGCGATGTCGGTCATGGCGAGGCGGGTGACGTCTTGCAGCAGGTGTTCGCGTTTGGTGTCGTCGAGTTCCATGACGGCGGCGGCGAGGCCGCGATCGAACGCGGGGTTGGAGTAGCGGAAGCGGTTGACGGAGCCCATGCCGGTTTCGCGGTTGTAGGTGGCGAGGACGGAGCGCAGGCCGGCGGAGGGTTCGCCGGTGGAGGAGCCCCAGGAGACGACGAAGGCGGAGAATTCCTGGCGGGAGGCGCGGGTGGCGAAGCTGGCGTAGGGGGAGACTTCGACGGCGGTTTTCACGCCGATGCGCGTCCACATCTGGCCGACGGCCTGGGCGAGGCGGGCGTCATTGGGGTAGCGGTCATTGGGGCCGTGGAGCGTGATGGCGAAGCCGTTGGGGAAGCCGGCTTCGGCGAGGAGTTTGCGGGCGAGGGCGGGATCGCCGCGGGAGATCGGGAGGTCGGGCACCCAGCCGTAGGTGCCTTCGGGCATCATCTGGCGGGTGGCGGCGGCGACGCCTTCCATGACGCGGGCGACGATGGCGGTGCGGTCGATCGCGAGGTCGAGCGCCTGGCGGACGCGGAGGTCGTTGAGGGGGTTTTTGTCGAGGGGTTTGCCGTCGTTGTCGGTGATGAAGGGGGAGGGGCCGGTGCGGGAGCGATCGAGCGCGATGTACATGAGGCGCAGGCTGTCGATTTCGGAGATGCGCACGCGGGGGTCGGCTTTGAGGCGGGCCATGTCGGAGGTGGGGACCTGGTCGACGATGTCGACGTCGCCGGCGAGGAGGGCGGCGGTGCGGCCGGTGGGGTTGGTGATGAAGCGGTAGTCGACGCGGGCCCAGTGCGGCTTGGGGCCCCAATAGGCGTCATTGCGGGTGAGGTCGGCGCGGTTGCCGAAGAGGTATTCGGTTTGGCGGAAGGGGCCGGTGCCGTTGGCGGCGCGGCCGGAATTGTAGTCCTCGCTGGGTTTGCCGTCGCCGCCGCGGCCGATGATGGGGACCTGGGTGAGGTTGACGGGGAGGAGGGGGGAAGGGCCGTCGGTGTGGATGCGCAGCGTGAGTGGGTCCATGACCTCGGTGGTGGTGACGCCCTGGAGATAGGTGGAGAAGGAGCCGGGGGAGTTGATGACGGTGGGGATGCGCTTGAAGGTGAAGGCGACGTCGTCGGCGGTGAAGGCGGCGCCGTCATGGAAGCGGACGTTGGGTTGGAGCTTGAGTTCCCAGGTGTCGGGGGTGATGGCGGTCCAGGAGCGGGCGAGCATGGGCTCGGGGCGGCCCTTGGGGGTCATCTCGATGAGGTGGTCGTAGATCATCGAGGCGTAGGCGTTGTTGGGGCCGATGTTGTGGTAGTGGGGGTCGGCCGAGGTGACCTGGGCGCCGACGCCGAAGCGCAGGGTTTGCGCGGTGGCGGGCGTGGCTGCGAGGGCGACAGCGAGGGCGAGCGCTGCTCTCATGCCGCGGCCAGGCGGGCGGGGGCGGTGAACTCCGGGTCGAACACTTTCGTGGCCATCACCTGGCAGCGGAGCATGAGGCGCTCTTCGTGGGGGAGGTAGTCGGCGATGGCCTGGTGGATGGTGCCGATATGGTCCCACACCAGCAGGTCGCGCTCGGTCCAGGTGTGCATATAGCGGAATTCGGGGCGGAGCTGGTGGGCGAAGAGGGTGTCGAGCATGGCCGCGCTCTCGTCTTCGGGCAGCTCGTTGATGCGCATCGCGTAGCCGGGGTTGCAGTAGAGCACCTTGCGGCCGGTGATGGGGTGGGTGAGGAACACCGGATGCACCGCGGGCGGCCGCTTGGCGCGCTGCTCCGGCGTCATCGGTTTGCGCACGCTGCCGGGGCGGTTGACCATCATGGTCCAGAACTTGTCGAAATCGTGAGTCACAGT
>CAIWAJ010000579.1:0-5084 GCA_903910565.1 uncultured Rhodospirillales bacterium | reverse complement strand
GGGACGGCCGGAACGGTAAAAGCCATCGGAATAGAAGTTTTTTGCTTCTTTTTTTCAAAAAAGAAGCGCTTCCTTCACTTCGCTCCTGTTTTTCGGAGTCTCACGGGAACGGGGTATTGGTTCTTTTTGTTCACAAAAACAAAATGCTTCCCCTCAAGCCTGCTTCAACTCGATCAGGCTGCGCCGGATCTTACGCCCGCGCTTGATGCTTTCCTCGATATAGGCCGGGTCGCCCCAGCGCACCGCGCGGGCCATCGCCTGGGCGTCTTCCATGAAGCGCGCGAGCATTTCCAGCAGTGCCTCGCGGTTGTTGAGGAAGATGTCGCGCCACATCGCGGGGTCGGAGGCGGCGATGCGGGTGAAGTCGCGGAAGCCGGAGGCGGCGAAGCGGAGCACTTGCTGGCGGCTTTCGTCCTCCAGGTCATCCGCGGTGCCGCAGATGGTGAAGGCGAGGAGATGCGGCAGATGCGAGACGATGGCGACCACGCGGTCATGATGCGCGGGCTCCATCACCTCGATCATCGAGCCGCAGCGGCGCCACAGCTCGGCGATTTTCTCGTTGGCCGCCGCGTCGGAGCCGGGGAGCGGCACGATGAGGGTCCAGCGGCCCTGGAACAGGGTGGTGAAGCCGGAATCGGGGCCGGAATACTCGGTGCCGGCCATGGGATGGGCAGGGACGAAATGTACCGAGGCCGGCAGCAGCGGGGCGATGTCGCGGATCACCGATTGCTTGGTCGAGCCGACATCGGTGACGATGCAGCCAGGCTCCAGATAGGGCGCCACGGCCTCGGCCAGCGCGGCGAAGGCGCCGACGGGGGCGCAGAACATCACGCAATCCGCGCCCTTCACCGCCTCGGCCGGATCGAGTTCGACGCGATGGGCGATGCCGAGTTCCATCACCCGGTCGAGCGTCGCCTGGGTGCGGGCGTTGGCGACGATTTCGCCGGCGAGATCCCCCCGTTCCATGGCGATGCGGGCGACGGAGCTGCCGATCAGCCCGACGCCGAGCAGCACCAGCTGCTTGAACAGCGGTTCAGCCATTCTGGGTCGCCATGAAGGCGCTTACCGCCTCGGCCACCAGCCCGCATTCCTCGTCGGTGCCGACGGTGATGCGCAGGCAGTGCGGCAGGTCATAGGCGCCCATGCCGCGCACGATGATGCCGCGGGATTTGAAGAAGGCGTCCATCGCCTTGGCGCGATCGGCGGTGGCGAAGTCGGCGAGGATGAAGTTGCCCTCGGTCGGGTGGGCGGTGACGCCGGCCTTTTCCAGGGCGGCAGCGAGCTTGGCGCGCCAGAGCGTGTTGTGCGCCTTGTTCATCTCGACCCAGCCCGGCGCGGCGAGTGCGGCCACGGCGGCGGCCTGGGCGATGAAGTTGACGTTGAAGACGCCGCGCACGCGGTTGATGGCGTCGATCACGGCCGGCGGGCCGTAGCCCCAGCCCACCCGCATGCCGCCGAGGCCGAAGATCTTGGAGAAGGTGCGCAGCATGATGGTGTTTTCGCCGGCATCGACCATGCGTTCACCGGCGTTGTAGCCGGGCGCCTCGACGTATTCGGCGTAGGCGCTGTCGAGCACCAGCAGGATATCCGGCCGCAGCCCGTCGCGCAGGCGCTGCATCTCGCTCTCCGGCAGCAGGCTGCCGGTGGGGTTGTTGGGGTTGGCGACGAAGACGATGGTGGTCTCGGGCGTTACCGCGCCGAGCATCGAGTCGACATGGGTGGTGAGGTTGATCTCGGGCGCCTTCAGCACCCGGCTGCCGGCATAGGTGCCGGCGATCTGGTACATGGTGAAGCCGTGCATGGACATCACGATGTCGGTGCCGGGGCCGCCATAGATGTGGCAGATGTGCTGGATCAGCTCGTCCGAGCCGGTGCCGCAGACGATGCGGGCGGGGTCGAGCCCGAAGCGGGCGCCGATGGCGGCGCGGAGTTCGACGGAGCCGCCATCGGGGTAGCGGTTCATCTCGGCGGCGGCCTTTACGGCGGCCTCGCGGGCGGCGGGGGGCGGGCCGAAGGGGCCCTCATTGGCCGAGAGCTTGAGCACGCGATTGACCTCGGCGACCTTGGCCCCACCGGGCACATAGGCGTCGATGGTCATGACGGCGGGGCGCGGTTGCGGGGCGGCTTGTTTCGGCGCGTCGGTCATGCGGGGTCTCCATCGACGGGAACGGCATAGGCGCCGACCACAACGGGCGGGCGCAGGAGGTCGGGCAGGCCGGCGAGGCGGGGGTCCTCGTCGGTGACGAAGCCGGCGACGTCGACCAGGGCATGGGCCACCGGGGAGCCGGCGGCACGGCGGATGGTGATGTCGCCGGCGGTGAAGCCGGCGGCGGTCAGCAGGGCGGAGAGGCGGGCGCGGCTGACGGAATCGGCGCATTCGAGGCCGAGCAGGCTGCGGTCGTCCTGGCTGCGGTCGGGTGCGGCGGCGGTGACCACGAGGGCCTGGACCTGCGGCGCGCCCTCGCTGCGCGGCTGCCAGAAGGGCAGGCGGGCGACGACATGGATGCGCGGCTCGTCGCGATGCAGCAGGGCGGTCCACCAGGCGGCGCCGGGGGTGTCGTCCTGCGCGGGCATCGGCAGCACGGCGGCGACGGCCTGGCCGGCGCTGACCTCGCCGATCGCCTGGGCCGGGGTGCGGTGGGCGCGGATGGGGGTGAGGGCGCCGAAATGCTCGCGGGCGCTGGCGATGAAGCCGGAGGCGGGGTCGGCCTGGCAGACGGCGATGGTGTAGTTGCCCTGCATGGTGGTGGTGCCGGCGACCAGCTCGCGCCAGATGCGCACGATGGTGCGGCGCGGCAGGCGGCCGGCGTGGCGGGCGAGGAGGCGGCGGACGATGTCCGCCTCGCGGCCGGGGCGGAGGGGGACGCGGCCCTTGGCGCCCAGCGCGCCGACGCGCTCGACCACCCGGGCCCGCTGCATCAGCAGGTCATGGATCTGGTCGTCCAGGCCGTCGAGCTCGGCGCGCAGGGCGGCGAGCTGCTCGGAGGGGCTGGGCGAGGGGGAGACGGGTGCTTCGGGCGGGGTGGCTGGCTGGCTGGACATCGGTGCTTCAGGTTTTGCTGGTGTGCAATAGCGGATGGCCCGGGGACTGCAAAGCCGGGGACGAATCGGGCGGCGACTCGGGGCGCGCCGGCGGCAATGCAGTCACGTCTGCGCGCGCCGCAGTTGCAACGGGCGGCGCGTGGCCGCATATGGCGGGTCGCGTCAATTCTAAGGTTGCCCGCCCGAACATGGACACAGCCCTGCCCGAGATCGATCATCAGCGCGCCGTCTTCGCGGACGGGCTGATGCTTGAGTGCGGCCAGCGGCTGGAACGGCTGGAGGTGGCCTACCGGACGTATGGCCAGCTCAACGCCGAACGGACCAATGCGGTGCTGATCTGCCATGCGTTGACCGGGGATCAGTATGTCGCCGAGACCCATCCGGTGACCGGCAAGCCGGGCTGGTGGGACCTGGTGGTGGGCCCGGGGCGGCCGATCGATACCGAGCGGTTCTTCGTGATCTGCTCCAACGTGATCGGCGGCTGTATGGGCTCGACCGGGCCGCTGTCGCGGCGGGATAACGGCGAGGGGCCGTGGGGCACGGATTTCCCGCCGGTGACGGTGAAGGACATGGTGGCCGCCCAGCGCAAGCTGGTGGAGCATTTCGGGATCACCCGGCTGTTCGCCGTGGTTGGCGGCTCGCTTGGCGGCATGCAGGTGCTGCAGTGGGCGGCGAATTTCCCGGACATGGTGTTCGCCGCGGTGCCGATCGCCACCGCTCCCTACCATTCCGCGCAGAACATCGCCTTCAATGAGGTCGGCCGGCAGTCGATTTTCGCCGATCCGGACTGGCATGGCGGGCGCTATTGGGAGAGCGGCCTGATTCCGCGCCGCGGGCTCGCGGTGGCGCGGATGGTCGCGCACATCACCTACCTCTCCGAGGAGGCGCTGACGCGCAAGTTCGGCCGCCGGGTGCGGGGCGGGCAGGCGCTGACGGCGTTTGCGGATTTGTTCGAGGTGGAGAGCTATCTGCGCCACCAGGGCAGCACCTTCGTCGGGCGGTTCGACGCCAATTCCTATCTCACCATCACCCGCGCGACCGACTATTTCGATCTGGCGGAGGAGTTCGGCGGCGATCTGCGGGAGGCGTTTCGCGGCAGCCGGACGCGGTTCTGCCTCATCAGCTTCACCTCGGACTGGCTCTACCCGACCGCCGAGAGCCGCACGATCGCCCGTGCGCTCAATGGGGCGGCGGCCAATGTGAGCTTCGTCGAGATCGCTTCCGACAAGGGGCATGACGCCTTCCTGCTCGACGAGCCGGATTTCCATCGCGCGCTGCGGGGGTTCGTGGCCGGCTGCGCCGAACATGCGGGGCTGCCGTGATGGATGCCGTGCAGCCCGAGGGCGTTCGCTACGTCGCCAAGAACATGCGGGTCGATCTGCGACTGATCGCCGAGATGATCGCGCCGGGCAGCCGGGTGCTGGATATCGGCTGCGGCGATGGCTCGCTGATCGACCATCTCTACCGCACCAAGGGCTGTGACGCCCGCGGCATCGAGATCGACATGGCCGAGGTGACCCGCGCGGTGGTGCACGGGCTGCCGGTGATGCATGGGGATGCGGACAATGATCTCGCGCAGTATCCCGACGGCGCGTTCGACTACGTGGTGCTGTCGCGCACATTGCAGGCCGTCGCGCGGCCGCGCGAGGTGCTGCGGCAGATGCTCCGCAGCGGGCGCAGCGCGCTGGTCAGCTTCCCCAATTTCGGCCACTGGATGCTGCGCTGGCAATTGCTGTGGACCGGGCGGATGCCGATGACCTCGGTGTGGGCCAAGGCGTGGCACGAGACGCCGAATATCCATCCCTGCACGATCAGGGACTTCTTCGCGCTGTGCGCGGAGGAGGGCTACACGGTGGAGAAATGGCTCGCCATCGACGAGGCCGGCCAGAAGGCGCCGTGGACGCGGGCGGTGGGGATGGCGAATTTGTTCGGCGATCAGGCGCTGTTTCAGCTGCGGCGGGGGTGACGTCGTGAGTGAGGGTGGGGAAGCGTGTTCTTTTTGTGAACAAAAAGAACCAAAAAAACTTTCTGGTCTCTCGTTG
>CAIWAJ010000578.1:0-2537 GCA_903910565.1 uncultured Rhodospirillales bacterium | reverse complement strand
CTCACCAATTTTCTCAAGCACATTGGCAATACCATAGGGCCAGTTGGCGGCGTCATCAGAAAGAATGCCGGACAGGAGATCGAGCACAATCTCCGGATGGGCCGCGATGATTCGCTCGTTCTTGTCACCTAGTAACGATAAGTGCGTAGTGCGCGCGTCCGTACGCGCCAACAATGGGCGAATTGCCTCGGCCATGGCAGGGAAATGAGCCTCGTCGTAAAAGACGATGTGGATGAGGCGGCTCACGACAGCCGGCGTTCTGGCTGCCAGTTGCAGCGGCCAAACTCCGCGCAGGAAGGTAAGCTTTTCGTCGATCTCCTTGAAGTGCCCGACTTGCCAAAGCGCGTGGGTCCGCAGCGTATCGCCGCTACGGATGAGGACCATCCGGAAGTCGTCATCCGACAGCCAGCGGCCGTCGTCCTTCTTCGTAAGCCATCCGCCGATGCAGAAGCGGGCGACGCCCTCCGGACTGTAGCTCGGCGAGCGCAACTCGCCTGTGGCGAGCCGTGTCATCAGGGGTGCAAGACGCCGGTAGAGTCTTTCGTCGCCGGCGAATTGGTGCAGGAAGAAACCTGCGAGCATCGCATCCCGGCTAGCGCCATCCTCGTCGAGTGCGGAAAGTACGAACTGTTCGCACCACTCTCCCGCATGGAAATGCAGCCAGGCGAGGTGCCGCGCGAAGATCACGAGACTGAGCCGTCGATGATCTCCGGGGAGAGAGAGAAGCCGGGTAGCCATAGCAATCCACGCCTCAGGCAAGGGCTCATCGCCTTTGATCCCCTGGACGAGAGGGGCGCCGAACAGCGCATCGCAAAGATGGCCGGCGGCGGAACCGACTGCTTCATCGGGCCATCTACGCTTCTCTCCAGCACCCTCGGGCGTAGGCTCGGCCGCAAGTGCGTCGACCAGTTTGCCAAAGATGATACCGAAAGCTTCGCAGTCTCGTTCAAAGAGAAGTTTGTGCGCGCTTTCGAGCCAATAGCTGGCCGGCCGTACAATCCCGGCCAGGGGTAGTGTAGCGAGCCGCCTGGCGATGAGTGCTGCGAACATCGGCTTGTCCGTTCGGCGCGCGTCGCTCTGAAGGAACGCCCTCCACGCCGAACTGACGTCCTTGCCTTGCAACGTATTCCAACGCAGGGCTGCAACCAGGCGCACCGGGCGCTTTTCGGAAAGCCCGGCTAGACGATTAAACTCCTTGAGCTCGCCCCACGTCCGGTTCGGCCCTTCGATGGCCCACGAAATCAGGTCCGCGATAGGAACCGCATCCGCACCGCCGAAGGATTTGTCGGTGATGACGAAGCCGCCGCGGCTGTCTCGTGAATCGGCAGCATGCACCGCCCCGTCCTTAGCGGCTTCGGGGAGCCGTGCCGCCTGCCGTTGCGCCGACCGGTCGAGCTTCTTGCTGATCGCGCAGCCGCCCTGGCGCAGCCATTCAATGCGCTCATGTACCATCCACGCCTTGTGTTTGCGTTGGTCGGCGGCCGACAAGCGAGGGTAGCGCGGCGGTCCCTTGATGATCCTGTCTTCGATCTTGGCTTTCACGTCACTCGACATGCGGTTCCAAAGATCGCGAAGCGCAAGCAGCACGTCGCGCTGATCGTGGGAACCCCAAAAGACGATGTCATCCACCCCCGCCAAAATCTCACCGGCAGCACGGTCATCGAGAAAATCCGGCAGGCGGCAGGCCCACACTCTCAGCCTCCCGAATACTGGATCGCCACCCTGGCGCCATGCCTCGAACTCCTGCTGTGCCAAAGCAGGATTGAGTCTGACGTAGCGCTCGAAAAGGGCGATGTACTCGAACACCGGCACATTGATGCCAGTGGTACGTTCGGATGAAGTGCCGACAAGGGCCGGGTCGGGATCAATTGTGGCGACGTGGGGCACCATATACGGGCGCGCTTCGCCCTCAAGGTCGATGGCAAGCTCCAGATTCTGCCTCGCAAAGGGAACCACGTTCGAAAGTTGTTCGTCGGGAACATCGATAGGGATGTGCCGCTCCGGATAGGATACGTCGAGGTCGACAAGGTCGCGGAGTTTGAGGCTACCGCCCTTTGCCGGATAGAAGCCCCTCCAGATCGGCCGCGTAGCCGTCAGAGCCGGTCTAAAAACCTCCGCATATCGTCGCAGATTCTGCCGGGTCCACGTGTCCTTGGCGATGGCGGCCTGTAGTGCAATTGCGCTCGTGTAGTCAGGCTTACGCGGGAGCTTCCAGCATTCGAAAAGGTAGTGCCATGCTTGGCGGATTTCGAAGGGAATTTGCTTCTGCCCTAGTGCAGAGGTGACAAGGTCCGCCATCCTCGGGTGAAGGCCGCTCTGTCCTGCGGCCCACCATATTGCTGCGGGTTGATCGCAAACGCCGTGAAACCACGCCGCGATAGACTGAAGCCTGGGGGACAGCTCCGTGGTGTGCAGCGATGAAGGTCCGCGGAGCCGCACTGCCGCAACCGGCTGATCGACCGATGTGCAGCCAAGCACGTTAATTGCGTCTGCTGGAATTTCGATCTGGCGATGCAGCTCGCCGCGTTTTGCAGGTT
>CAIWAJ010000577.1:0-10911 GCA_903910565.1 uncultured Rhodospirillales bacterium | reverse complement strand
TCGACACCGCCAAGGCCATGACCATCCTGGCGGCCGGCGGCGGCCATATGCGCGACTACAAGGCGCCCTTCCAGGCCGATCGCGGCAAGCTGCCCATCATCGCCATCCCGACAACGGCCGGCACCGGCAGCGAAGCGACCCGCTTCACCATCATCACCGACACCGAGCGCGACGAGAAAATGCTGATCGCCGGCATGGGCGCCATGCCGCTCGCCGCCATCGTCGATTACGAACTCACCTTCTCCGTCCCCCGCCGCACCACCGCCGATACCGGCATCGACAGCCTGACCCACGCGCTGGAGGCCTATATTTCCCGCCGCGCCAACCCGACCGCCGACAGCCTTGCCCTCTCAGCCATGGCGCTGATCGGCGCCAATATCCGCACCGCCTGCGCCGACCCTGCCAATGCCGCCGCCCGCGAGGCCATGATGCTCGGCGCCATGCAGGCCGGCATCGCGTTCACCAATTCCTCCGTCGCCCTGGTGCATGGCATGTCGCGCCCGATCGGCGCGCATTTCCACGTGCCGCATGGCCTGTCCAACGCCATGCTGCTGCCGGCGATCACCCGCTTCACCCTCGATGCCGCCCGCCCGCGCTATGCCGAAGCCGCCCGTCGCATTGGCCTGGCCACCACCACCGATGACGATGCCACCGCAGCCTCCCGACTGGCCTCCGGGCTCGCCGAACTCAACCAGGCGCTGGATGTGCCCAGCCCGCGCACCCTCGGCATCGACTGGAAAGTCTGGGAGAACAAGATGGAACTGATGGCCGATCAGGCGCTTGCCTCCGGCAGCCCAGCCAATAATCCGCGCGTGCCCGACAAGGCCGAGATCGTCGCACTTTACCGCGAGGTCTGGTCGGGCGGGGAAAACGCCGCCTGAGTCACCGCCATTTCGATTGCTTCGCGCCGTCCGACGGGTCTAGCCTCCCGGGCAAGATCAACCGTCTTCCGGAGGAAGCACACATGAATCGTCGTCATTTCCTGCAAATATCCGCCACGACCGGCCTCGCCGCCCTGATCGGCGACGGGGCACTGCGACAGGCCATGGCCGCCAATGCCGCCCCCGCCGCCTGGCGGCGTTTCGAGATCACCACGACAGTCACATTGCGCGAGTCCGGCGGTCCCGCCCAGCTCTGGCTGCCGCTGATCCAGTCGGCTGGCTCCTACCAGCAGGCCACCGGCCGCAGCGTCACCGGCGCCAGCACCGTCACCATCGACCGCGAACCCAGCTACGGCGCGGAAATCCTGCATGCGCGCTGGAACGATGAGTCTGCACCGCAGACCATCACCCTGGTCGAGCAGGTGCAGACCCGCGAGCGCGCCGGCATGTTCGACGAACCCGCACTCTCCGCCGATGCGCGCCATTTCTGGACCCGCGCCACCAGCAGCCTGCCCACCGATGGCATCGTGCGCGAGACCGCCATGAAGATCGTCGGTGACCGGCGCGATCCCGCGCAGCAATTGCAGGCCATCTACAGCTGGGTCGTCGCCAACAGCTACCGCAACGCCGCGACGCCGGGATGCGGCATCGGTGACATCAAGGCGATGCTCACCTCGGGCAATCTCGGCGGCAAATGCGCCGATATCAACAGCCTGCTGGTCGGCCTCTGCCGCGCCGTCGGCATGCCCGCGCGCGACATCTACGGGATCCGCGCCGACGATTCCGTCCTCTTCAAATCCCTTGGCCGCAGCGGGGACATCTCCAAGGCGCAGCATTGCCGCGCCGAAGTCTGGCTCGACGGAACCGGCTGGTTCCCGGTCGATCCGGCCGATGTGCGCAAGGCGGTGCTGGAAGAGAAACTGCCGGTCGACTCGCCTCAGATTCAGGCGCTGGCCGTCCGCCTGTTCGGCGCCTGGGAGAGCAACTGGGTCGGCTACAACTCGGCCACCGACATCACGCTCGCCGGCGCGCCGCATACGCCGAATTTCGATTTCCTGATGTATCCCTGCGCCATGACGGCCAAGTCGATCTTCGACTGCCTGGACCCCGACCGCTTCAGCTACAAGATCACGACGCGCGCGCTCTGAGCGTCAGCGGCGCCAGCAGAGAGACAGCCAGAAACCCGCCAAATGCCCCGGCGGCCAAGCCGTCGGGGGTCATTTGGCCGGGTGCAACCGCTCCGACCTATTCCGGGCCGATCCTGAACTGATCAAGCAATTGCGCCCAGCCACGCTGCCAGACCGGCAGCGCCGCGGCGGGCAGCGGGCGGGCGACCAGGAAGCCCTGTCCCTTATCGACGCCAAGCTCGCGCATCTGATGCCAGCTCTGCCAGGTCTCGATCCCCTCGGCGATGACCTTCTTCCCCGAGCGGCGTGACCGTCCGACCACATCCTCAAGGAAAGCCAGCGCCGCCGGATCGACGGCAGCCTGCATGACCGTGCCTTTATCCAGCTTCACCGAGGTAAAGGGCAGGTCCAGCAAATCCACATAATTCTCGACCAGCGGCGAAATATCATCCAGCGCCAGGCCAAACCCGGCATCCCGCCAGCGCTCCATTGCCGTCGCCAGGCCAGGCACATCAGTGACCGGCAGGCTCTCCGTCAGTTCCAGCATGATCCGCGCCGGTGACAGGCCAAAGGCAGCCAGCCGGTCCACCATCGCCGCGGTGCCGTCCGGACTCAGCATCAGATCCAGCGGCACATTGAAGGCAATCCAGTGCTCTGCCTCGTCGGACCAGCCCAGGCGTCCATATTCGGCCAATTCGGCAAAGCTGCGCCCGGTCACCGCGGCCAGCAATTCCGGCGACAGCCCGGCCTGCTCGATCGGCGGTACGAACAGATCGGGCAACAAAGTGCCCAGCACCGGATGACGCAGCCGCGCCAATACTTCCAGCCCCAGCAACTCGCCCGACTGCAAGCTGACCACCGGCTGATACCGGTTCTCGATCCTGCTGTCCTGCAAAGCGGAAACCAGATCGCCGAGATCCAGATGCAGCGCATCGGCTATCGGGCGCTTGCGCCGCAGCAAAATCGCCAGCGCGACCGCATCCGCCTCGGCCACCGCTGTGACATCCGGCGGCGCCTGCATGGTCTCGCCCAGCGAAATCAACTCCACGCCCCATTCGGCGCCATCAGCCGTCACACTCACCAGATCCGCCAGCCGGGACCCCGCAAGCGAGGGCTGCAACAGCAGATGCGAATAGCGATCAGGCTGCGCGACCACACGCCGATACGCATCCTCGACCGAACTGGCGAGTTCACACTCCGCCACCCCGGCCTGACGCGCCGCCCGGCACACGGCGTCGCGCCATTGAGCATCCTCGCTCAACAGCAGCACATGCCGAGAAAATCCGAGCGATTGCCGGTCCACGATCCCGTCCAAAAAACCCCGCTACCCCCGCAAGGAACGTCGAAGGAGTGACTGAATTCAACGATCCAGTCTCGGCCATCCTATTAGGGGCTCGGTAAGGAAATCCCCATGCCACGTTTGCGGTAGATCACGGCTTCGCGTCGGACTGCTCGGGTCGGCTGACCCGCGGGCTGGTCCGGGGTGAAGCCCCAGCCTGCTCAGCCACCAGGGGCTGGGATGGGCTGGGCGTCGCGGCGGAGGCGGTTTTCGCCGAGGAAGAGGAGGATAGGCGCGGCGATGAAAATGGAGGAGGAGGTGCCGACGACGATGCCGAACAACATGACCCAGGCAAAGCCCGAGATCGACGCACCGCCAAACAAGGCAAGCGGCAGGGCGGACAGGAAGATCGTGCAGGACGTGCCGAGCGTGCGGTTCAGCGTTTCGTTGATCGACAGATCGATCAGTTGCCGCAGCGGCATGGTTTTATATTTGCGCAAATTCTCGCGCATGCGGTCATAGACCACCACCTTGTCGTTGGTGGAGTAGCCGATGATGGTGAGAATGGCGCCGACCATCACCAGGTCGAACTCGATCCGCGTGAGCGCGAGGAAGCCGACCGCCTTGGTGACGTCGAGGATCAGCGTCACCACCGCGCCGACGGCGAACTGCCATTCGAAGCGGAACCAGATATAGACCAGGATCATCAGCATGCTGATGCCGAGCGCCAGCATGCCGTCGCGGAACAGCTCGGAGGACACCGAGGCGCCAACCGCGTCCGTGCGCACCACCCGCGCACCCGGCTGGGCGGCCTCCACGGCGCCGCGCACCTTGCTGACGATCACCTGGGTCGCCGCCTCGGTCGCCTGGGTCGGCAGCCGGATCGCCACCGAATTATCCTCGCCGAACCGCTGCACGCCGGGCTCGCGGATGCCGGCGGCGGTCAGCGCCTCGCGGATCTTGCCGAAATCGGCCGGCGCCGGCGTGCGCACCTCCATCACGATGCCGCCCGAGAAGTCGATCCCGTAATGCAGGCCGGGGGTGACGAACAGGATGATCGAGGCGATCGACAGGATGGCCGAGACAATCAGGCCGGCATGCCGGCCGCGCATGAAGTTGATCTTGGTATCGTCGCGAACGATACGGAACATCGGGCGGATGAACATCGGGACTATCCTAGACCGGCAGCGCCGCGGGGCGATTGGCGGCATACCAGCGCACCATCATCAGGCGGGCGAGCATGGTGGCGGTAAACAGCGAGGTGGCGATGCCGACGGTGATGGTCACGGCAAAACCCTTCACCGGGCCGGAGCCGAACGTGAACAGCATGACGTGGCTGAGGAAGGCGGTCGCGTTGCTGTCGATGATGGTGGAGAAGGCCCGCTTGAAGCCGGTCTCCATCGCATTCAGCGGCGTGCGCCCGTTCAGCACCTCCTCGCGGATGCGCTCGTTGATCAGGATGTTGGCATCCACCGCCATGCCCAGCGTGAGCAGGATGCCCGCCATGCCCGGCAGCGTCAGCGTCGCCTCCAGCAGGCTCAGCACGCCAAGCATCACCACGAGGTTGGCCAGCAGCGCGACATTGGCCATCCAGCCGAACAGCCCATAGAAAACAGCCATGTAGACCATCACCAGGATGAACCCGACCGCCAATGCCAGCGCCCCCGAGCGGATCGCGTCGGCCCCCAGCTCCGGCCCGACGCTGCGCTCCTCCACCACCGTCAACGGCGCGGGAAGCGCGCCGGCCCGCAGCAGCACCGAAAGGTCGGTCGCCCCGCTCGCGGTGAAGTTGCCGCTGATCTGGCCACGCCCGCCGGTGATCGGCTCGCGGATATTCGGCGCCGAGATCACCTTGTCATCGAGCACGATGGCGAAGGGGTGGCCGACATTGTTGCGGCTCACCTCGGCGAAGCGCCGCGTGCCGATGCTGTCGAACGTGAAGTTGACCACCCATTCGCCGGTCTGCGGGTTCTGCCCGGCCCGCGCGTCGGTCAGGTTGGCGCCATCCACCTCGACCCGCCGGCGCACCGCGATCTTGCCGCCCCGGGGTCCCTCGACGGGCAGGAAGTCGACGCCCGGCGGGGGCACCGGTGCCGCCACGTTGGCCGCCTCGTCGGTCAGCCGGAACGTCATGCGCGCCGTCTTGCCGAGCAGCTCCTTGATCCGGTTGGGGTCCTCGACGCCGGGAAGCTGCACGACGATACGGCTCTCGCCCTGCCGGTTGATGATGGGGTCGACCACGCCGGTCTCGTCGATCCGTCGACGCACGATCTCGATCGACTGCTGCACCGCGGCCGTCGCGCGATCGATCAGCGCCGGGGCGGAGAGCGTCACGATGATCTGGCCAGGCGTTGAGTCGAACTCCAGGTCCGGCCGGTTGCTCACCCCGGTCGCGGCCACGCTCGCCAGCTCCTTCAGCGCCGCGAGCGCCGCATCCTGCTTCGTCTGGTCCTCAAGCCGCACCACCATGCGGTTCTGCGCCGCCTGAGGGGTGACGACGAAGCGGGGAATCCCGGCGCGACGCAGCCCCTGCCGGGCGGAGTCGGCCAGGCTGTCCAAGCGCTCCTTGATGACCGCCGCCATATCGACCTCGAGCAGCAGGTACGACCCGCCGCGCAGGTCGAGCCCCAGATGGATCGCCCGCCACGGCACGAAGCGCGCCGGTGCCGGCATCAGATTGGGCAACGAGAACACGATCCCGAGCAGGCAGACGCCGAGGATCGTCCAGGTCTTCAGGCGGGAGAAGTACATCATACGCGGCAAAAGGCTCCAGAAGCGGGCCGCACAATGGCGTCATGCCCCCGGCGAAGCAACCCGCCGTATCATGACAGGGAACTCTGGCCTCGCGCCACCGCCGCTGCTAGCACGTTCGCGACACTGCACAGACCGGGATCGCCATGGGTGAGAAGCTTCGCGTCGGCGTCATCGGCGCCGGACATTTCGGCCGTTTCCATGCGCTGAAGGTGGCGGCGGGGCCCGATGTCGAGCTGGTGGGGATCCACGACGCCGATATGGCGCGCGCCGCCATCGTCGCCGCCGAGACCGGCACGGTGGCGATGGAGCTGGACGCGCTGCTCGCCGCCGCCGAAGCGGTGGTGATCGCCGCCCCCGCCGGCGCGCATCACCACCTCGCCAGCCTGGCCCTCACCGCGGGCAAGCATGTCCTGGTCGAAAAGCCGATCGCCGCCACCCTCGCCGAGGCGGATGCGTTGATCGCGCTGGCCGCCGAACGGGGCCTGGTCCTGCAGGTCGGCCACCTCCTGCGCTACACCGCCGAGCACAAGGCGATCAGCACCCGGATGAAGCGCCCCTTCTATATCGAGTGCGTGCGTATCGCCCCGTTCAAGCCGCGCGGAACCGATGTTTCGGTGATCCTGGACCTGATGATCCACGATATCGACCTGGTGCTCTCTCTGGTCGACAGCCCGGTGATCGATGTGGACGCGATCGGAGCGCCGGTCGCCAGCGCCTTCGAGGACATCGCCAATGCCCGCATCCGCTTCGCCAATGGCTGCGTCGCCTCGATCGTCGCGAGCCGGGTGTCGGTAAAAGCGGAGCGGCGGATGCGGCTGTTCGGCGAGGAGGGCTACCTCAACGTCGACTTCGCCGCCCGCAAACTCACCGCGATCGGGCGCGAGCGTGGTATTCCGCTGCCGATGCTGGAAGGCGGCAGGCTGGAGGAGGTCACCTGGGAGGATCACGACGCGCTGGCCGCCGAGCACGTGGCGTTCGCCGCCGCGGTGCGTGGCCACGAGCCCGTGCTGGTCGATGGTGCCGCGGGCCGGCGGGCGCTCGACGTCGCGCTGCTGATCACCGCCAGCATGGCCGAAGGCCGCGCCCGCGCCGTGGCGTCCGGCCTGATCACGCGATGACCCGATGGACAGCACGCCCCGTTTAGGCGCGATCGCCGCGCTGCCCGACACGGGCCGGCCGGCACATACCATGCCGCTGCGCCGGCACATGGTGCTGCTGGTGCTGATCGCGGTGCTGCCGATCGGGCTCATCAGTGGCGTTTTCGTCGCTCAGCACGCCGGACAGGAGCGCCGGGATTTCGGCTATCAGTTGATCGAGCGGGCCGCCACCGTCGCGCTCGCACTCGATCGTGAAATCGAAGTGATCACCACCGCGCTCGCCGTCATGGCGACGACCCCCGCCCTGCGCGACGCCAACAACCGGTCCCAGTTTCGCGCGCCCGCCCGGGCCGTGGAGGCCGCGCTCGGCAATGTATTGGTGCTGCACGAGCCCGAGGAAGCGGACCGCCCGGACACGCCGGCGGCACTGCGGGCGGTGTTCGCCGAAGGCCGCCCCGGAATCGGCCGCCCCTCCGAGCGCGGGGCGCCGATGGTGCCGGGGTTGCCGGTGTTCGAACCGGTGGTTGATGCGGGGCGGACGATCGTCGTGCTCGAGATGGGGCTGACCGAGAGCCAGATCTCGACCGTGCTTGCCAGCCAGAACCATGGCCGCGACCGGCTCGCGTTGATGCTCGACCCGCAGGGTACGGTCACCGGTGCGGCCGGCCGCGGCGCCCCGGCCGCCGGCACCACGGCGCCCGCTTGGCTGCGCCTGCCGCCGGGGAGCCGCATTGCCGATACGCTGGTGTTTGGCGACTGGCCGGACGGCCAGCCCCGCGTGTGCGCCTTCGGCGGCCCGGCGCGGGCGCGAAACTGGACGGTGGCGGTGTGCGCCCTGCGTGAGGCCTATGATGCGGAATGGCTCAACCCGCTGCGCGAGCGCGGGCTCACGCTGCTGGGCTCGCTCCTGCTCGGCATCATCGTCGCCACCGCGGCCGCACGGCGCTTCGTCCATCCGCTCGAGCGGCTGACATGGCGCGCGCGCGCGGTCGCCAGCCATCGCGAAGAGCCGATCGACGTGCCTGCCTCCGCGGTCACCGAATTCGAGGCGCTGCGGGTCAGCGTCCGGGATGCCGAGACGGCGCTGCGGCGACAGGCCGATGCGGAGCATCTCGCCATGCTCGAGGCGCGCACCGCCCAGCGGCTCCTCGCCTCGGTGATCAACGGGGTGACCGAGAGCATCGCGGTGAAAGACCTCACCGGCCGCTACGTGCTGCTCAACGAGGCCGCGCGGCGGGATCTCAATCTGGGATTGGCACAAGATGCCCAGCCGGAAAACCCCGTTGTCGCCGGAGACGCGACCGTGATCGCCACGGGTGGCACGCGATCCTTCGAGTATGAACGGCGGAGCGATGGCGTTGCGCGGCAGTTCGCGCTGACCAAGGCCCCCTGGCGGGATGCGACCGGTGCGATCGCCGGGGTACTGACCGTCGCGCGGGACGTCACCGAAGCGCGGATGCATGAAGTGCGGCTGCGGTCGCTGCAGGCCGAGTTGCTGCGGACCACCCGCCTGTCGAGCATGGGCGCGATGGCCACCGGCCTGGCGCACGAGATCAACCAGCCCCTAGCGGCGGCGGCCAATTTTCTCGGCGCCGGATTGCGCATGTTCGACCGGGCCGGCGGTGATAAAGCAGCGATGGTGCTGGCCCGCGAGGCTATCGAGGATGCCAAGGCCCAGGTGCTCCGTGCCGGTACCATTGTGCGGCGGCTCAGGGATTTTGTTGCCCGTGGCGAGGCCGAGTTGCGGGCGGAGGATGTCCGCGATGTCATCGACGAGGCCCTGGCGCTGGCCCAGGCCGACGGAGCGGATGGCGGCATCGCGATCACCGTCGAGGTGGCCCCGGACAGTGGCAGCGCGATGATCGACCGCACCCAGATCCAGCAGGTGCTGCTCAACCTGATCCGCAACGCCGCCGAGTCGATCGCCTCGCGCCGCGGCGGGGCAACGACGGGCGACGCAATTACCCTGTCGGCACGGCGCGCCGGCCTCAACCAGGTCGAGATCGCGGTATCGGACACCGGCCCAGGGATCGCGCCCGCCATCGCGCGTCGCCTGTTCCAGCCTTTCGTGAGCTCCAAAGCCGACGGGCTTGGGATCGGGCTGGCGATTTGCCATACCATCGTCATCGGCCACGGCGGGCAACTCGTCCATGACGCAACGGCGGCCGGCTGCACCCGGTTCAAAATGCTGCTGCCGCAACGCCAAACCAGCGGGGAGCTCTCGGAATGACACTGCGCGGATCGCAAGCACCGGTGGTGCACCTCGTGGATGACGACGACGCGGTTTTGCGATCGCTCGCGCTTCTGCTGAGGTCGCATGGCCGCACGACGCTCAGCTACGCCTCGGCCGAGCAGTTTCTCGCCAGGATCGACCGGCTCGAACCGGGGTGTGCGATCATCGACGTGCGGCTGCCGGGCCTCGACGGGATCGGACTGCTGCGGGCGCTCAACGCCCAAAACGCGGGGGTGCCGGTGGTGATCGTCACCGGCCATGCCGATGTCGCCCTGGCGGTACAGGCGATGAAGGATGGCGCGGTCGACTTCGTCGAGAAGCCCTACACCGAGGAGGCGATGCTCGGCGCGGTGGACGCCGCGATCGCCCGCGCCCGGGATGCCCGCGTGGTTCGCGCCGCGGCGGAACAGGCGACGGCGCGGCTGGCGACGCTTACTCCGCGGGAGCGGGACGTGCTGCAGCGGTTGCTCGAAGGCTTTCCCAACAAGATGATGGCACAGGATCTCGGCATCAGCCCGCGCACGGTGGAGATCCATCGGGCGAAGGTGATGGAGAAGCTTGCCTGCCGAAGCCTCGCCGACGTGATACGTCTCGCCACCGCGGCCGGGCTGGGTTAGAGCAACAGCCGATCAGACACCAACGACGTCCGGCTAAAGTTGCTCGCTCAAACAAAGGTTTAGAGCAGCCCCTCGCGGCGGAAGCTGAGCCAGGCGCCGTTGCCGACGATGACGTGGTCATGCAGCACGATGGAGAGCGCCCGCGCGGCGGTGGCGACCTCGCGCGTCATCTCGATGTCATCGCGGGATGGCGTCGGGTCGCCGCTCGGGTGGTTGTGCACCAGGATGATCGCGGTGGCCTGCAATTCGAGCGCCCGGCGCACCACCTCGCGCGGGTAGACCGGCGTGTGGTTCACCGTGCCGCGCGCCTGCGCCTCGTCGGCCAGCAGGCGGTTGCGGGTGTCGAGGAACAGCACGCGGAACTGCTCCACCCGCTCGCGTGCCATCACGGCGTTGAGATAGGTCATCAGCCGGTCCCAGTTGGAGAGCACCGGGCGCTCCATCACCTCGGCGCGCGCCAGCCGGAGCGCGGCGGCCTGCACCGTCTTGAGCGCAGCGGCCCCCGCCTCGCCCACCCCCTCGACGGCGCGCAGATCGTTCAGCGGTGCAGCGATGGCGTTGGCGAAGCTGCCGAATTTCTCCATCAGCGCCTTGGCGATCGGCTTGGTGTCCCGCCGGGGCAAAGCGAGGAACAACACCATCTCCAGCAATTCGTAATCGGCGATGGCGTCCGGCCCCGCAGTGAGCAGGCGGGCGCGCATCCGCCCGCGATGCCCCTCCGACCCCACGGTTGAGGCGGTCTCGGGCGCTTCGGCCTCGAGCAGGCCGAGTTGGTCGGAAAATCCCGGGCGGCGCTTTACCATGCCCCGAGTCTGCCACGCGCCGCGCACCCCACGAAGTGAATCGCACGTGACGCGGCGGGTTTGACGGTGTTCCATGGCGCCAACACGGGAGGATGCGATGCGGTTCGACGGCAAGACGGC
>CAIWAJ010000576.1:0-2613 GCA_903910565.1 uncultured Rhodospirillales bacterium | reverse complement strand
GGCGGCGGCCTCCTGGGCATGTTCGACATGTTTTCGGGAGGTGCGCTCGGCCGCATGACCGTGTTCGCCCTCGCGATCATGCCCTACATCTCCGCCAGCATCATCATCCAGCTGATGTCCAGCGCGATACCCACGCTTGAGGCCCTCAAGAAAGAGGGCGAGGGTGGGCGGAAGAAGCTCAACCAATACACCCGCTATCTCACCGTGCTGATCGCGATGTTCCAGTCCTATGGCATCGCCATTGGGCTTGAGGGTATGCGGGGCAGCTTCGGTCTGGCGGTGATCGACCCTGGCGCCTTCTTCCGCATCTCCTGCGTGGTCTCGCTGGTCGGCGGCACCATGTTCCTGATGTGGCTCGGCGAGCAGATCACCGCGCGCGGCATCGGCAACGGCACCAGCCTCATCATCTTCTCCGGCATCGTCGCCAACGTGCCGCACGCGCTGGCCTCACTGCTCGAACTCGGCCGCACCGGCGCGTTGAGCCCGGTGTTCATCGTGGCCTTCCTGGTCATCGCTGTGGCCGTCGTCGGGTTCATCGTCTTCGTCGAGCGCGCCCAGCGGCGCATCGTCGTGCAATACCCCAAGCGCCAGGTCGGCCAGCGCATGTTTGGTGGCGACTCGACACACATGCCGCTGAAGCTCAACACCGCGGGCGTTATCCCGCCGATCTTCGCGTCCTCCATCCTGCTCATTCCCGCAACCATCGCCGGATTTTCCGGCGGCGCCGATGGCGGCATTTTGGCGATGATCGGCAACGCTTTGGCCCACGGACAGCCGCTGTACATGCTGACATATGCGGCAATGATCATCTTCTTCAGCTATTTCTACACCGCCGTTGTGTTCAATTCGGACGAAACGGCGGAGAACCTGAAGAAGTACGGCGGCTTCATCCCCGGCATCCGCCCCGGCAATGCCACGTCCGCGTATTTCGACACTGTGCTCACCCGGCTGACCACGGTCGGCGCGCTCTATCTTTGCGTCGTCTGCCTGCTGCCCGAAGTGCTCATTAGCAATTACGGCGTCCCGTTCTATTTCGGCGGCACCAGCCTGATGATCATCGTCTCGGTCACCATGGACACCATCACCCAGGTGCAGTCGCATCTGCTGGCCCATCAATATGAGGGCCTCATCAAGAAGGCCCGCGTGAAGGGACGCGGCCGCTAGGGAGTTCGCCATGAGACTGATCCTGCTCGGCCCCCCGGGGGCGGGGAAAGGCACCCAGGCCAAGCGGCTGCAAGACCGCTACGGCATCCCGCAGATTTCCACCGGCGACATGCTGCGCGCCGAAGTGGCGGCGGGCAGTGACATCGGTCGCGAGGCCAAGGCGGTGATGGAGGCCGGGCAACTCGTCTCGGATGACATCCTGATCCGCATGCTCGCCGCCCGGGTCGACCGGCCCGACTGTGCCACGGGCTTCATTCTCGACGGTTTCCCGCGCACCGTCCCCCAGGCCCAGGCGCTCGATACCATGCTGTCCAGCCGCGCCATGCAGCTTGAGGGCGTGGTCGAGCTGAAGGTCGATGACGCCGCGCTGACCGAGCGCATCGCCGGGCGCTACACCTGCGCCAATTGCGGCGCCGGTTACCACGACGTGTTCCAGAAGCCCCGCGCCGAGGGGGTCTGCGATAGTTGTGGCGGCACCAAATTCACCCGCCGCGCCGATGACAACCGCGAGACCGTGGGTGCCCGCCTGGCCGCCTATCACCAGCAGACCGCCCCCATCCTGCCGCACTACGCGGCGCAGGGCCGGCTGCATGCCGTCGACGGCATGGCCGACATTGATGATGTCACCCTGGCGCTCACCGCGCTGCTTGACGGCTTGGCGCCGGCGCGATGACTCGCCGGTCCAACCCTTACTTTTTCTGCATGGCAGCCCGGCAGGCTCTCGCCGGCGCCGTGCGTGCGTTGACTCAAGAGGGTTCGCGGCTATAGTGCGCGCCCTCGGCGGGGCCCACTGGGTTCCGCCCGATATGTTTTGTGAGCCCGATGACATCGCCGTTCCTGGCGCGGTTCGGGCGTATTAGGAGTGAATGGGCGTGGCGCGTATTGCCGGCGTGAACATCCCGACGAACAAGCGGGTAACGATCAGTCTCCGCTACATTTATGGCATCGGTCCGACCAAGGCGCAGGAAATCTGCGGCAAGCTCGGAATCGCCGATGACCGTCGCGTCAATCAGCTCTCCGATGAGGAAGTGCTGAAGATCCGCGAAATCATCGACCGAGACTACCGGGTCGAGGGTGATCTCCGGCGTGAAGTCGCGATGAACATCAAGCGGCTCATGGACCTCGGTTGCTACCGCGGCCTGCGTCACCGTCGCGGCCTCCCGGTGCGCGGTCAGCGGACGCACACCAACGCCCGCACCCGCAAGGGCAAGGCGGTGGCGATCGCCGGCAAGAAGAAGGTGACGAAGTAATCCTACCGGGATTGCTTCCGCCTCATTGGAACACAGTCGCGGCTTGAACCGCCGCGGCGCTTTGTTGGACAGGACCGAAACTCATGGCGAAGCCTGCCGCCGCTGCGCGCACCCGTAAAAAGGAGCGCAAGAATATCACGTCCGGCGTGGCTCACGTGGCCGCGACCTTCAACAACACCATGGTGACCATCACCGACGC
>CAIWAJ010000575.1:0-9922 GCA_903910565.1 uncultured Rhodospirillales bacterium | reverse complement strand
GTAAGCGGACGCCAGCGCTGCGGGGAGGGTGGCAGGGCTCGCATTGGCGACGGATGCCAGGGCGGCGCGAACGAAATGCTTGTTCGCAAGCTTGCGTGCGGTCGTGCTCATTGGGAAAACAGGCTCGCATGCGTCTTCGCCGCATGTCAACGGCACTGCCGCTTCGCCGGCCATGATCGGGACGCGGCTTCAGATAAATTTCTTTCACCCTGAGTAAATTTACCTTGTCAAGCATGGTGACATAGACGATAGTGCGTGGACCCAACCAGGAGCCACCCACCCCGTGTCACGCGCCGCCCCCTCAGCAGCTCACCAAGCCGGCCTCGCGGCCGCGCTGGTGGTCGTGCGTCTGGTGCTCGCGCTCCTGAACACCTGGCTGGCCGACCTCGCCGATCTCCCACCGACCCATCCCGATCGCCGGCTCCACGCCCGCCTCATCGCCCAGCTCACCCGCGCCGAGGCCCAGATTCTCGCGGATATGGCAGCCGAAGCCCGCATCGCGCCCACCCGCCCGGCCCGCGCCCGCATTCCGCCCCGCGCCCGCCTGCGCACCCTCCCTCACCCGCAAACCGCACCCATCGCCCCCGGCCGCCGCTCCGCCCGCGCGCCGCCGCAGGCAAAAATGGCACCTGCAAGCTAACAGAAAACTGCGGCATAAATGTTACAATATCAAAACAATCAAGTAAGTCGTTCTTTTTTGAAAAAAAGAACCAAAAAACTTTTATCCGTTTGGCTGCGGAGTCTCCTCGGAGAGTGCCAAACAAAACGGATAAAAAGTTTTTGCTTCTTTTTTCAAAAAGAAGCGCTTCCTTACGTCCTCATCCGCGTCACCAGCACGCTCGCCACCACAATCAACCCCGCCCCCACCCACAACGCCGGCGTCGGGATTTCGCCAAAAAAGAAGAACCCGATCAGCGCCGCATAGGGCAGGGCAAGATAATCCACCACCGCCAACACCCCCGCCGGCGCCCGCCCGAACGCCCATGCCAGCAGGAAATGCCCGCTCACCCCGCACAACGCCAATACCCCGAACACCCCCCATTGCACCGGCTCCGGCGTCGCCCACCCCGCCGCCGCGATCGGCAGGGTCAGCAGGGAGGGCACGACATGCTGGATCAACACGATCGACGTCGCATTGTCCCGCTGCGCCTGGCTCCGCAGCAGCACATTCCCCGTCGCATAGGTCACCGCCGAGCCGAACGCCGCCCCGATCCCGATAAGGTCGTCAACCACGATCCCCGTCGCCGACAGTGAATCCCACGCAATTACCCCGACCCCCACAAGCCCAAGCAACACCGGCCCGATCACCCCCAGCCGCAGCTTCTCCCCCAGCACCGCCGCGGCCATCAACGCAAGGATCAGCGGCCCGATATAGGACAGCGACAACGCCTCCGCGAACGGCAGATGCCGCAAAGCAGTGAAGAACAGGAGGGTCGAGCCCAGCGACAACAATCCGCGCGGCGCATTCGCCTTCCATGAGGAGAGCGAAGGCCACCCGCCACCGGTGTACCACAGCGCGATCAGCACCATCGGAATGCCAAAGCTGAACCGCATCGCCACCACCTCGATGGTGGGGAGATTGACCTGGAGCGATTTCACCACCGCGTCCATGGTGGTGAACACCATGATCGCCCCGGTCGCCACCATGAAAGGAACGGCCGGTCGCGCGTGGTCGGTCGGATACGTCACGCTACGACCAGGTCGCGCCCTCGAACCGGTACCCATCCCCCTGCCGGCGCACATAACCGCAATAAGGCGCGCCAAAATGCATCGGCATGATCAACGCCTCCCGCTCCGCCGCATTGCGCAACACCCGCCCCCGCGCCGCCTTCGCATCATCGGCCCGCAGCACGTAGCGATCGTTCCAATGCGGATACGCCACCTGGATCGGCGAATGCATGGTGTCGGTGGAGAAATACCCCTCCGCCCCGCCATCCCGCAGCCGGAACGCCAGCATCCCCGGCGCATGCCCCGCCACGTCCTCACCGAGCAGACACCCCGCCACCACCTGCCCCGCCTCGATGAAGTCGACCATCCCCGCCTCCAGCACCGGAAGCACGCTATCCGCGAAGGACCCGGCCTGAACCATCTTGTCCCCGCCGTCGTACTCCGCCTTCCAGTGGTCGAACTCCGCCTTGGGTATCAGGTACCGCGCCTTGGGGAAGGCGGGTTCCCACCGCCCATCCCGCCAGACGGTGTTGCCGCCGACGTGGTCGGTATGCAGATGCGTATGCACCACATGCGTCACCTGCTCCGGCCCCGCGCCGGCCGCTTCGAGCCAGGGGAGCAGCATGGTGTTCAACATGTCCATCCGCGGAGCCGCCCGCTTCTTGTGGTTGCCCACCCCGGTGTCGATCAGGATCACGTTGCCGCCCGCATGCACCACCCAGATCTGGATCGTCACCACGAAGCGATCCATGTGCGGCACATAATGATGCGGCGCCATCCACCCCGCCTGCGCCGCGATCCCCGCATCGCGCTCGGCCTTGGAGATTTCCGGGAACAAAAACTCCGGCGCATGGGTCGGCCCGGAATATTCGACCACACGCGTCACCCGCGCGTTGCCGATCATACGAGATTGGATCATTGGAATTTCCTAGCTGTCGTCGACCGGCGCGTGCGCCTTCACGGAGGGGCGGGCGCAAAAGCTCTCATACCAGGCCACCAGCCGTTCATTATCCTCCCGCCAGGTCACCTCGGGAAAGCGGAAATCGAGATAGCCCAGCGCGGTGCCGATCGCGATATGCCCAATGCCGAACGGGGTTTCGCCCAGCCCCTCCGCGTCGCCGTCGAGCGCGGTGATGGAGGCCTCGATCTTGCTGCGCCACAGCGCGATATGCGCCGGCGATTGCCGCTCCGCCGGCCGCCCGCGCTCGCCGAGCCACTGCAGCAGGATGTCCAGCATCCCGTTCCCCAGCGCATGCCGTCGCAGCGCGAGGATGCGGTCATGCCCCCCGGCCGGGATCAGCTTGGCCCCGCTGCTCTGGCTGTCGAAGAATTCGAGGATCACATGGCTATCGTAGATCGCCGTGCCGTCAGCCAGAATCAGCGTCGGCAGCTTGCCGAGCGGATTGTCGTCCATCAGCTCCAGATGCGGCGTGGTACCGCCGACCACGGTGCGCACCCGGTCGATCCGCGCCTCCAACCCCGTCTCATGTGCCGCGATCATCACCTTGCGGACATAGGGCGACCGCGGTGACCAATGCAGCAGCCATCTCTCTTCGCGACTCATGGTTTCCCCCCGTGTGACCGGAGTGTGCCACCCCGCTCGCGCCGGGTGAAGGGTGGATCAGTGTGTCCACACCTTCCATGGTGCCGACCCGCCCGACCACAGGGATTCCAGCGTGTTGCGATCGCGCAGCGTGTCCATCGGTTGCCAGAACCCGGTATGGCGGAAGGCCGCCAGTTCGCCATCCCGCGCCAGGCTCTCAAGCGGGGCCTGCTCGAACGCTGTGTCATCACCGTCGATCCGCGCGATCACCGCGGGATCGAGCACGAAGAAGCCGCCGTTGATGAAGGTGTTATCCCCCGGTGGCTTCTCGGTAAAGCTGTCCACCCGGTCACCATCCAGCATCAACGCGCCATAGCGGCCCGGCGGAATCACCGCGGTCACTGTGGCCTGCCGACCGTGACGCTGGTGGAAGTCGACCAGCCCGGAAATGTCGACGTCGGAGACGCCGTCGCCATAGGTCATGCAGAACGCGGAGTCACCGAGATACTGCGCGAGCCGCTTCAACCGCCCGCCCGTCTGGGTGTTGAGCCCGGTATCCACCATGGTGACGCGCCAGGGTTCGGCGTAGTTGCGGTGGTAGAGGATGTCGCCTCGGCCCGTATCCACTGTCACGTCGGAGGAATACAGCACGTAGTTGGCGAAATACTCCTTGATCATGTGACCGCGATAACCGAGCGCCACGATGAAATCTGTGATGCCGTGATGGGCGTAGATGTTCATGATGTGCCACAGCATCGGCCGCCCGCCGATCTCGATCATCGGCTTTGGCCGCAGATGCGACTCCTCGCTGATGCGCGTGCCAAGCCCGCCGGCCAGGATCACCGCCTTCATGCCGCCTCTCCCACCCGCCGCAGGAAGCTCTTTGGCCAATAAGTCACCCGCTCCTGGACCACGCCTTCATTGAACGCGAAGCCCGGCTCCTCCTGGCGGAAGTCGGGATGCCCGGTGAGAAATTCATCGATCGCGGTGATCGGGTTGTTCCACGTCCAATCCGCCTGGGTACGCGGAGCGCCCGCCACCTGCGCCATGATGCCGTCGCAGGCCACGATGTAGGAGCCCGAGGTGACCAGCGGGGCGTAGAGTTCCAACTCACGCGCCACATGGTCCCGGCTGTGGTTGCTGTCGAGGATCACCAGCACCCGCTCGCCCGGTGCGATCCGCGCGCGAACGGCGGCCAGGGTCTCCGGCGCAGTTGAGCTGCCTTCGATCAGCGAAATCCGCTCCGCCATCACGTGGCTTTCGATCGCCGCGCGGTTGTGCGGACGGATCTCGATATCGACCCCGATCACCCGCCCCTTGCCCAGTGCCGCCATCAACCCGGCGTAGAAGACCAGTGAACCGCCATGCGCCACACCGGTCTCGATCACCACGTCCGGGGCGAGGCGCCACAGCACCTCCTGGATGCGGATCATGTCTTCCGGAAGTTGGATGATCGGGCGGCCCATCCAGGTAAAGCCGTAGACGTATTTCACGTCCCACCCACAGCGCAGCCAGGCGCCGGAGACCGCGGAGAAGGCCTCCGGGCTGTCCATCGCCATCACCTCCTCGCCGCCATCCGGCCGGCGGAGCGTGACCCGCCCCTGTGCTTCGTCAATCGTCAGCATGCGACCTCCTGTCGGTGCGATCGTCCGAGGGCCGGAAGATCATCGAGAACGCTGTGAACCGGGGCGCCGAACTCCATGGACACCCTGTTGATGTCGATGCGCGGAAAGCGCTGCGCCACCGCATCTTCCGTCGCGCTCACTTGCCAGCCGAAAGCGCGGTACAGTTCACGGGCCAGCGCGTCATGGGTGACGTTTACGCCTGAGGCTACGTTGTAGAGCCGCGCCCCACCGCCCAGCGCGATCGCCGCCAGCAGCCGGACCGCGTCTTCGATCGCGATATAGTCCTTCGCCGAGCGCATGCTCTGCCCGAGTGTCACCCGCCCGCTCGCCGCGCCCTCGGCCAGCACCTGGCCCAGAAAACTCGCCTCGCCCATGCCGGGCCCGTAGACGTTGGATAGCCGCGCGACGCGGATGCTCGGCCGCGGGTCCGACAGGCAGAGCGCCTCGCCGGCCAGCTTGGTCGCGTTGTAGAGATCGCCCGATGCCGCGGGCTGGACGGGGAGGGGCGTATCTTCGCGTCCGCCCTCCGCCCGGGCGTAAAGGCGGGTCGAGGAGAGGTAGAGCAGCGACGCGAAGCCTCCCCGCTGCAACACCCGCGCGACCAGCCCCGCATGGGCCTCGGCGGTTTCGAGCGGGCGGGTGCGGAAATCTCCGGTCAGGCCAATGCAGTAGATGACGTGCCCAGCGTCAGCCTCGCCGGCCAGGAAACCCGCCAGTCCAACGCGATCCACCGCCACCACCTCATGGCCGAGGCCACGGAGATACGCGGTAAGATGCCGGCCGATGAACCCGCCGGCGCCGAGCACGGTGACCCTCATGCCCCGCGCCGCCCGACAACCACCGCCGGCGTCCCATGCGCAATGCTGAAGGGGGGAATGTCGCCGCGCACCAGCGAGGAAGCGCCGATCACCGATCCAGTGCCGATCCGCGCCCCATCGAGCAGCACGCAATTGGCGCCGATCCATACGTCATCGCCGACCTCGATACCGCCACGGCTGGGTCGGAAGCCCTGGGCTCGGATCGGCCGCGATGGGTCGGCGAATGCGTGGCCGGTGGGGGCGAGGGTGCAATTGGCCGCGATCAGCACATTAGCGCCGATGCGAATGCCGTTGCCGGTATACAACACGCAGCCGCTGTTGATCACCGAACCCGCGCCGATCTCGACATCGCCGCTGCCACCGGCCGGTTTGATTTTCACGAAAGCGTCGATCACCGCGCCATCGCCGATCACGATCCGCGTGCCCCGCACCGATTCCTCGATATCGGCGAGCGGTGAGACCCGCGCGGTCGGCGCGATGTCGAGGGTCGGGGGAATGTCAGTCATGGCCACGCTCCGGGCATGGCGGTAGATTGCGTGCAATTGACTGACAAAACGTAAACAGGATGGCGCCCGGCCAGGTTCGTACACCGCCGGGCGGGAGAATTGGCATGGATGAAATCGACCGCGGCATTCTCGCCATCCTCCAGGAGGATGCGACGCTGCCCATCGCACAGATCGCCGAACGCGTCGGCCTCTCGGCCACGCCGTGCTGGAAACGCATCCAGAAAATGGAAGCCGCCGGAGTGATCCTTCGCCGCGTTGCGCTGCTCGACCCGCAAAGCGTCGGCATGGGGCTCAGCGTCATCGTCGCCGTCGAGGCCGGGGACCATACGCCGGAATGGCTCAGCCGCTTTGCCGCCGGAGTGGCCAGCCTGCCGGAAGTGATGGAAGTTTACCGAATGGCCGGCGAAGTCGACTACATGCTCCGCGTCGTCGTCGCCGACATGGCGGAATATGACGGGTTCTACAAACGCCTCATCGCCATCGCACCCCTCAAGAACGTCACCTCCCGCTTCGCTATGGAACGCATCAAATACACCACCGCTCACCCCCTCCACGGCCCAGCCTTCCGCGACCGCCGCGCCGTGGACGAGGCGGAATAGACAGGCCCGGGCGGGCGGGTCTGGGGGCTCAGCCCCCAGCGGGGTCGAGGGGCGGCGCTCCTCGCCTTGCTTCCTCTCCGCGCCTCACCGCCGCGCGAGCATGTCGATTTCCACCAGCGCGCCGCGGGCGAGGCCGGTGACGCCGATGCAGGTGCGGGCGGGGAGGCGGCCTGGGGGGAAGTAGCTGCGGTAGGCGGTGTTCATCGGGCCGTAGTCTTGCTCGAAGCGGGTGAGGTAGGCGCGGACGGAGACGACGTGTTCGAGCCCGAGTCCGGCGCCTTTGAGGACGAGGATGAGGTTGTCCATCACGCGGCGGGTTTGCGCTTCGATGCCTTCCGGGAGGGGGGCGGAGTCGTCTTCGGGCAGGGTGGGCATTTGGCCGGTGAGGAAGACCCAGCCGTCGGTTTCGACGGCGTGGCTGAAGGGGGCGACCGGGGTGGGGGCGCCGGGGATCATGAGGAAGTCACGCGGGGTCATTGGGGGCTCCTAGTCGGGGTCGGGCCGGCGGGTGCGGCCGGATTTCACGCCGGCACGATGGGACTTCGCGTCGAGTCGGCGGAGTTTGGAGGCGTAGGTCGGGCGGGTGGGCCGGCGGGGGACGGGTGGGATGGCGGCCTCGCGGATGAGGGCGACGAGGGCCTCGCGGGCGGCGGAGCGGTTGCGGTCCTGGCTGCGGAATTCCTGCATGGTCATCACCAGCACGCCGTCGTTGGTCATGCGTTGGCCGGCCAGGCGGGCGAGGCGGGATTTGACGGGGGGCGGCAAAGAGGGAGAGTTGCGCACGTCGAAGCGGATCTGCACCGCGGTGGAGACCTTGTTGACGTTCTGCCCGCCCGGGCCCGAGGCGCGGATGAAGCTTTCCTCGATTTCGTCCTCGTCGATGCTGAGGCGGTCGTCGATGCGGATCATCTGGTTTCCCAATGGCGGGTTTGTAAGGTGGACTGGCGCTGGATGGCCGCTGCATCCTACACTCCGGCAACTTCGTCGAGTGGGGAAACATGCCGCAGCGTCCGCCGCCTACCATGTCGGAGACCGGGTTCAACGATGTCGCGATGTGTCGCGCTGGGCCGATGGTTTATAACCGGTTCGACCAGTATGTCGGCGCCTCGCTGCGCAAGTATGGCGAGTTTTCCGCTGGGGAGACGGAGTTGTTCCGTCGCATCGTGCTGCCGGGGATGCTGGTGGTGGAGGTGGGGGCCAATATTGGCGCCCACACGGTGGAATTATCGCGCATGGTCGGGCCGCAGGGGGGCGTGATCGCCTTCGAGCCGCAGCTCATCGTATTCCAGACGCTGTGCGCCAATCTGGCGCTGAATTCCTGCGCCAATGTGCATGCGATCCACGCGGCGATCGGGGCGGAGGCGGGCGAGATCACGGTGCCGTTCCTGGCGCCGGACCGGCCGAACAATTTCGGCGGGCTATCGCTGATCGGCGCGACCGAGGGCGAGCGGGTGACGTTGCGCCGGCTCGATGATTTCGGCCTTCCGGCCTGCCACGTGCTGAAACTTGATCTCGAGGGGATGGAGGTTGAGGCGATCAAGGGGGGGGCGGCGACGATCGCGGCGCATCGGCCGATGATGTATGTCGAGAACGACCGGCCGCAGCGGTCGGAGGAGCTGATCGCGCTGCTGCTGGGGTTGAACTACCAGCTTTACCAGCACTATCCGCCGCTGTTCTCGCCCACCAACTACGCCGAGGACCCCGAGAACATCTTCGGCAATATCGTCTCGATGAACCTGTTATGCGTGGCGGCCGAGCGCAACATCACCATCGAGGGGCTGCCGGCGGTGACCGGCTAGCTACACCGCCACCGCCACCGCCGGCTGGGCGCGCTTGAGGGCGGCCATGCCGACGCTGGCGCCGCGATCATAGCCGAGCCGGTAGCCGCCGTCCTCGTTGACGAGGATTCGCGCCACCCCTTCGTCGGGCTCGATCTTGCGGCGCAGGCGGTAGATGTGGGTCTCGACCGTGTGGGTGCTGGCGCCGTTGGCGTAGCCCCAGACCTCGCGCAGCAGGGTTTGCCGTGGCACCGGGGTGCTGCCGGCGCGGTAGAGGTGCTTCAGCACCGCGGCTTCCTTCTCGGTCAGCCGGACGCGGCGGTTGGTGGTGGGCTCGGTGAGGGAGCGGGAGCCCGGACGGAAATGATAGGGGCCGATGACCAGCACCGCGTCCTCGCTGGTTTCGAACACCCGCATTTGGGCCCGCAGCCGGGCGATAAGTTCGGCGAGGCGGAAGGGTTTGACGATATAATCATTGGCGCCGGCATCGAGGCCGCGCACGACGTCCTCCTCGCTGTCGGCATCGGTGACCAGCACGATGGGGACGCGCACGCCGCGCCGGCGCAATTCGCTGCACAGCGCGACCGCATCGGAGACCGGTGCGAGGTCCAGCACGATGACGTCGTAGTGGTTTGACCGTGAGCCGGCCAGCGCGAGGGCGCCGGGGGCGTCTCCGGCAACGGTGACGGTGAAGCCGCCGCAGGTCTCCAGCGCCAGCGACAAGGTGGAACGGTGGGCACGATCATCGTCGATCAGCAGGACATGACGGGTGGTGCGCATCGGTGAACCCTCCAACGGTGCCGCGGACCACATCCTCGGCATGGCCACAGGATCACCATGAAGTCGTAAATTGTCTGTGACCCACCTCACTCGCCGCGGCGTTTTTTTTGGACCCGCCGAGTGGCATTCGCTGCATGTCAGACTTTCCGTGCCGGACCTCTCGCCGCGGCGGCGAATCCACGCTAGGCAGGTGCTTTCATCGGCAGGACGACCGAGACGTGGAAACCCAATTTTCTGACATCATCCCGACCATTGAATCCGTGCGGGCCGGCCTGGCCGGCACCGGCTACATCCCCTCCCGCCAGATTTCGACCGCGCTGTTCCTCGCCATGCGGCTGGGCAAGCCGATCCTGGCCGAAGGCCCGGCCGGCGTCGGCAAGACCGAGCTGGCCAAGGCGACCGCCGAGTTCCTCGGACTGCCGCTGGTGCGCATGCAGTGCTATGACGGGCTCGACGAGAGCAAGGCGCTGTACGAGTGGAAGTACGGCAAGCAGCTGCTCTACACCCAGATCCTCAAGGAAAAGGTGAGCGCCGTTCTCTCCAAGGACGACACGATGGAGGCCGCGCTCGGCCGGTTGCACGAGTTCGACGACATCTTCTTCTCC
>CAIWAJ010000574.1:0-2375 GCA_903910565.1 uncultured Rhodospirillales bacterium | reverse complement strand
CCGCCGGTCATCCGCTACCATGGCGGCACCATGCAATCGGCCAACACCACGATGCGTGAGGTGTCGGACTACGCCAACCGCCGCGGCCCGATGGATGCCCAGATCAAGGCCGCCCGCGCACTCGGCACGGCCGAGGGGCGCAAGAAGGCGGCCGAACTGGTCAAACACCCCGTGCCGCCGCCGCCGATGGACGCGCTGTTGCTGTCGGATTTCGGCGACAATCTGCACACCCTGGCAAGCCTGCTGCCCTACTACGACATCGACCCGCCATCTGTCCGGGTGATCGGCCCGGCGCTGTGGAGCGCCCCGCAGGTCACCAGCGAGGCCGAGCTCAAAGCCGCCTGGTATGCCGCGCCGGACCCGGCACTGCGCGCCAATTTCGCCGCCCGCTACGAAGCCGCCAACAACGCTCCGGCGCCGGGCCTCGCCGATTTCGCCTATGATGCCGCCAGCATCGCCCGGGCGCTCGCGATGCGCGGCGAGGGCTTCAGCATGGCCGCTCTGTGCCGGCCCGAGGGGTTCGCCGGGGTGAATGGCGTGCTGGCCTTGCAGCCGGACGGGAGGGTGCGGCGGGGGCTCGCGATTTTCGAAATCCAGCGCGGAGGCGCGACTATCATCGATGCGTCGCCGGAGAGCCTGACCGCGCCGGGCATCTAGCCCGATGCGCGCCCGGCAGATCTTCGCGGCCCTCGCGGCGGCACCAGCGCTAACGCTGCTGGTGCTGTGGGCCGGAGGATGGCTGGCGGCCGAACCCGCGGCGATGGCTCTGGGCGCCTGCCTCCTCGGCGCGGCGTTGCTGACGCTGTTGCATCGCCGCGAGGCGCAGCGCATCACCGCCGACATCGACCGCCAGGCCCGCAGCCTCGCTGCCCTGGCCAGTGCGGCCAACGCGGCCCGGCGATCGAGTGAGACGATCGTCGATTCGCTGCCCGACCCGCTGCTGCTGTTCGGCGAGGATCGCACCCTCTACCGCAGCAACGCCGCCGCGCGCACGGTCTTCGGCACCGAAATGGCCGCCGTGCTGCGCCACCCCCTGCTGCGCGGCGCGATCGACCGCGGCTTCGCCAGCAGGCAGCCGCAGACCGCCGACATCACCCTGCCGGTGCCGGTGGAGCGCGAGTTGCAGGCTACCGTCATCCTGCTCGATCCTGTGCTGGCCGATGGTACCGCGGCGATGGTGGTGCTGTCGGATCGCACGCGGGAACGCGCGGTGGAACGCATGCGCTCGGATTTTGTCACCAATGCCAGCCATGAACTGCGCACCCCGCTGGCCAGCGTGATCGGCTTCATCGACACGCTGCGTGGACCCGCCGCCGATGATCCACCGGCACAGCGCCGCTTCCTCGGGATCATGGCCGAGCAGGCCGCGCGGATGCATCGGCTGATCGATGATTTGTTGAGCCTCTCGCGCGTCGAACTGACCGAACATCTGCCGCCGGCCGACCGGGTGGACCTGGCGAAACTGATCCGCAGCGTCGCGGCGGGGTTCGAACCTCGCCTCGCGCCCGGCCGGCTGCGGCTCGATCTCTCCGAGGGTCTGCCGGAGGTGACGGCAGATGCCGACCAACTGGCTCAGGTGCTCGGCAACCTCATCGACAACGCAGTGAAATACGGCGCCGAGAACGGCGAAATCCGGGTATCCCTGGGCCCCGCCACGGGCACCCGATGGCCAGCACGGCCCGGCGTGCTGCTGGCGATCAGCGATGACGGGCCAGGCATTCCACGCGCCCATCTCGCCCGCCTGACCGAGCGGTTCTATCGCGTCGACAAGGTACGTTCGCGCGGCGCCGGAGGGACGGGGCTCGGCCTCGCCATCGTCAAGCACATCGTCAACCGCCACCGTGGCCAACTCGCTATCGACAGCGAGGAAGGCCGGGGCAGCACGTTCAACGTCTGGCTCCCCACCGCGGAGGGGTGACGGCGGTTACCGCTGGCGGGCGGCGACCCAGGCCATGATGCGGCGGCGGAAAATGAACACCGCCGCGGCGACGGCGATGGCGCCGACCCACAGCGCCTCGGTGGAGCCGTCACCACCATCGGGGGAGAGGCCAAACAGGGTTTCGAAGAAATCCATGGTGAAATCCTTAGGTTAGAGATCAGGCCCCGACATGGGGGCCGTTGCCGGCGGCGTGGTTGATGGCGGCGATGTCGGTGGCGATCAGGGTCTCGAGCTTGGCGATTTGTTCGTCGAGCTTGCCGACCTTCTCTGCCACGATGGCATAGCCCTGCGCGGTCGGCCGGTTGTCGGCGTTGGAGACGTAGGCGACCAGGGCGGCGAGCGTGTCGGTGAGGCCGGAGGGGTTGCGCAGCGTGTCCCGCGGGGAGACGCGATGCACGTCCACCAGTACGCCCTCGATGCCGGTGAGCCCGTCCGT
>CAIWAJ010000573.1:0-9174 GCA_903910565.1 uncultured Rhodospirillales bacterium | reverse complement strand
CCGATCCTCAAGGTCGCACTGGCCGCTCATGGCGCCAGGCACACCATCAAACCAGTTCTTGCACGGCAGAGCGCCGCAGCATAACGTCCAAACCAGCAGCGCTCGATCGGCCAATTTCAACAGAGATCGGGACATCCCCTATCGGGCTGGTCGGCCTGGTTTCGCCGTTCACCTGGCTGGAGCGGGCGTTGCTGCTGGGCGGGTATTTCCTGGGCTTCGAATACACGGTGATCAGCCGCAACTACGGCATCGGGTTGCTGCTCGCCCTGCTCTACGCGCACAGCCGCGCCACGGCGCCGCAGGCGGTGTGGCGCAACGCCGTGCTGCTGGCCTTGCTCGCCAACACGCATGTCTACTGCACCATTCTCGCCGGCGTGCTGGCGCTGGAATATCTGGTGGAGCGGCTGCGCGCCGGGACGCGGCCGGTGCTGCCGGCGCTGCTCGCCGCGGCGGGTTTCGTGCTGGCCGCCGCCACGGTGTGGCCGGCGCCGGACATCAGCCGGGAGATGACCCATCCGCTGGAAGCCGCGCTGAGCCCCGGCCATCTCGTAAAAACCGCCATCCGCTTCGCCATCGGGCTTGCCCCGGTGCGGCTGACCCCGCTGTCCTGGGAGTTCCTGCTCTTCCCGCCGGAGCGCGCGGGGATGCTTGAAGTGCTGCCGTATCTCGTCGTCGCCATCGCGCTGTTCACCGCCGCCGCCCTGGTGCTGCGGCGGGATCGCGCGGCGCTTCTCGTCTTCCTCGCCACCTCGGCCGGTGCCGTGCTGCTCGGCCACCTCCTGTATGCGGTTGCGGTGCGCCACTGGGGGATCATCTTCACCGCTTTCCTCGCCTGCCTGTGGATGGCCCGCCTGCGCGGCGCCGGGCGCTCGCGGTTCTTGCCGGTCCTCCTCGCCCTCGGCGCCATCGGCGGCGGCGAGGCGCTCTTTCTGCAATGGCACCAGCCCTTCTCGATGGCCCTCGCCACCGCGCGCTGGATCGAAGCCTCCCCCTACGCCGCCCGCCCGCTCATCGGCGTGCCCGACGCCGAGACCGCCGCCGTCGCCGCCCTGCTCGCGCGCGACATCACCATGCCCGAATGCGCCTGCACCGCCCCCCGCGCCGTCTTCACCACCGCGCGGGACGGCTTCACCCGCCCCATGCTGCCGGACCGCCTGGCCCGCCTCGCCGGCCCGGCTTCGCTTCTGGTCTCAACCTGGGAATTGACCCCGGCCGAGATCGCCGCCCTCGCCGCCCGCGGCCTGCAGGCAAACGAAGTCGCCACCCTCACCGGCGCCTGGACCGACGAAAACTTCCGCCTCTACACGCTCGACCGCTGATCAGCCGGGTTCGAGCGACTTCGACGCCTTTTCGTACGAATACCGGCTCAACCCGGGCAGCCCGAGCAGCCGCTCCAGCTCCGCCCGCATCAACGTCTGGCGCCCGGCATCCTGCCGCCGCCAGGCCCCGAGCGGATTGATCATCCGCGCCGCCGTCTGCCCGTTGATCGGGTCGAGCGCCATCAGCGTATCACCGAGCAGCCGATAGCCCGCCCCGCTCCGGTCATGGAACCGAATTTGATTGGCCGAGGCGAAGGCCGATATCAGCGAGCGCACCCGGTTGGGGTTGCGCAGGTCAAAATCCGCATGGCCCATCAACGCCCGCACCACGTCGGGCGTATCGGCACGCGAGGACGTCGCCTGGATGGTGAACCACTTGTCGATCACCAACTCCTCGCCCCGCCACCGCCGATGGAACGTCTCCAGCGCCGGCACCCGCCACGGCGAATCCCCGCCGGCCAGGTCGACCAGCGCCGCCAGCGAGTCCGTCATATTGCCCGCCGCCTCGAACTGCGCCGCCGCCAGCCCATCATCGCCGGCCGCCACCAGATAGGAGAGACACGCATTGCGCAAAGCCCGCCGCCCGATCGAGGCCCCATCCGGCCGATACGGCCCGGAATCGGCGAGAACATCATACACCGCCCGCAACTCGCTCCCCAGCGCCGCCCCGATCCCCGCGCGCAGAAAGGACCGCACCGCATGGATCGCCTCGACATCCACCACCGCCATCTGGTCCGCCACGAACGCCGCCCCGGGAAGCGCCAACGCCTCCGCCGCAAAGGCCCGATCGGGGATGGCCAGATTGGCCCTGAGCGTGGCGAGCAGCCCGGCATCCATCGCCAATGCCCGCCCGGCCTGCACGTCCGCGATCATCTCCAGCATCAGCGCGGTCGCGTATTGCTGGAACGACTCCCAGCGCACGAAGGGATCGCTGTCATGCGCCGCCAACACCAGCAACCGCTCCCGCGACAGCCCGCCGAGCTTCACCGGCGCCGAATACCCCCGCAGCAGGGAGGGGACCACGCTCTGCCCGACATCCTCAAAGGTGAAAACCTGCTCGGCCTGATCCAGCAACAGCATCCGCGTCGCCGCCACCTCGCTGCCATCGACGCCAATCAACCCCGCCGCCACCGGAATCGGCAGCGGCTGCTTCTCGGGCTGGCCGGGAGTCGGGCTGGTGCTCTGCCGCAGGGTCAAACGGTACGAGCGGGCCGCCGCGTCATACGCGTCGCTAACGCTCACCTCCGGCGTCCCGGCCTGGCCGTACCACGCCATGAACGCGGACAAATCCTGCCCGCCGCCATCCTGCAAGGCTGTGACAAAATCCTCGATCGTCACCGCCTGGTTGTCGTGCCGCGCGATATAGAGGTCCAAGCCGCGCCGGTACCCTTCGGCGCCGAGCATGCGATACAGCATGCGAACCACCTCGGCGCCTTTCTCATAGATGGTGGGCGTGTAGAAATTATCGATCGCGAGGTAGGAGTCCGGCCGAACCGGATGCGCCAAGGGGCCGGCATCCTCGGGGAATTGCGCGGCCCGCAGCCGGCGCACATCCTGCAACCGCTTCACCGCCGCCGAGCCCATGTCGGACGAGAATTGCTGGTCGCGAAACACGGTCAGCCCCTCCTTGAGGGAGAGCTGGAACCAGTCCCGGCAGGTCACGCGATTGCCCGTCCAGTTGTGGAAATACTCGTGCGCGATCACCGATTCGATGCCCTGGTAGTCGGTGTCGGTCGCGGTTTCCGGCCGGGCGAGCACGTATTTGGTATTGAAGACGTTGAGCCCCTTGTTCTCCATCGCCCCCATGTTGAAGTCCGAAACGGCGGCGATATTGAACACGTCGAGATCGTATTCGAAGCCATAGACCTCCTCGTCCCATGTCATCGAGGCCTTCAGCGACTCCATCGCGTGCCCGCAACTCGCCTCATCGCCGCGCCGCACATAGATCGCCAGCGCCACTTCGCGGCCGGAGCGGGTGGTGAAACTGTCGCGCACCGCAACCAGGTCGCCCGCCACCAGGGCGAAGAGATAGGCCGGCTTGGGGTGCGGGTCCTCCCAGCGCGCCCAGTGCCGCCCACCGGCCTCGCCGGTCTCGGCGGGATTGCCGTTGGACAGCAGCACCGGAACCGCAGTGCGATCCGCCTCGATGGTGGCCGAGAAGCGCGCCATCACATCGGGGCGGTCGGGAAAGAAGGTGATGCGGCGGAAGCCCTCCGCCTCGCACTGGGTGAAGTAGTTGCCGCCCGAGAGATACAGCCCGCTCAACTCGGTATTTCCCGCGGGGTTGTTGCGCACCGCGATCTCGACCACCGCCTCGTCCGGCATGTCGGCGATCACCAGCGCGCCATCCGGGGCCAGGGTGTAGCGGTTGGACCTCAACTCGGCGCCATCGAGCCGCACCGAGAGCAGTTCGACCGCCTCACCATCCAGCCGCAGCGGGGCGGATGCGTCACCATGCGCGGGATTGCGCCGCACCGCGAGGCGGGACCGCACCACCGTCGCCGCGGGGTCGAGCGCAAAATGCAGGTCGACGGTATCGACCAGGAAGGCGGGCGGGCGGTAATCGGCGCGACGGGTCTCGGACGGGGTGACGTCGGTCATGGCGGCTCTCTGGCAAATCCGCCGCCACACTGGCCTATCGTGACGGTCCCCTCAACTCACCCCATGCGCGGCCGCAATTGCGGCGCCGGGGTCGCCCGCCCCTCGCCGAACAGCACGTCGAGCGTCAGCACGGCCGGCAGGACGGCGAGGAACGCCGCTTCCCAGAGCGTGGTGGTGTTGAAATGACCCGCCACCACCGGTACCAGCAGCAGGCCGAGATAGGCGCGCGCCGCCCGTTTGCCGACCCCGCGCAGCATGCCGCCGAGGCGGGCCGACGAATCCGCCGCGTCGCCGGCGCGCCCGGCCGCATGCAGCGCGGTGTTGCCGAGCCCGACCGCGAGGAGCCCGCCACCGAGCATCGCCATGACCACCACCGGCGTCTTCCAGTCCTGCGCCGCGGGATCGCCGAGCATCATCAGCGCGTCATAGGTGCCGTGCAGCGCGATCGGCACCAGCAACGCCATCGCCAGGCCGAACAGCCGGTCAACGTCGTTGGCAATGGTGCCAAGCACCAGCGCCCCCATCATGAGGCCGCACACGCCATGGATCGGCACCGCCGAGCCGCCGCGCAGCAACGCAACCGTCTGCCAATCCGCGCCGGCATGCATCAGATAGAGGATGTTCTCGAGCCCGGCGAACCCCATCGCCACCGCGATCGACACCATCAGCAGGCTGCGCAGCCGCCGCTCGTCGATCATCAGCATGGCGAGCAGCAGGGCGATGAACTTGGCCAGCTCCTCCGGCAGCGCCGCGACGAGAAAGCCGGTCTTGATGGCGTGCATCGGGTTCGGCGAGGCGATGACCGATGCCGGGAGGTGCAGCATGCGGACGAGGCTGACTTCCAGCGGCGCCACCAGCACCGCCGAACAGGCACCGGCGAGCACGCCGACCCACAGGCAGCGGCTGGCCCAGGTCTCGCGGGCCTTGAACACGCCATAGGCCATCAGAAGCAATGGGGGCCCTAGGGACGCCAGCATCCACAGCAGCGACACGATCTGCACCCCTGGTTTATCGTTCGGGGTGAAGACTGACACGGCGGTTGTTAAGGGATGTTTAATCTGCAGGTCAGTTGCAGATGGGCGCGTCAGCCCGGTTCGTCGTCTTCCCCGCCGTCATCGGTCAGGCCCAGCAGCCGCTGGGCGGCCACCGGGTCGGCCGACTGCACCGTCTTCAAGGTCCGCCCGATCGCCCGGGTGCGCACCCGCGCGCTCTCGATCGTGTTGCTGAAGGTGTTGGCCTGTTTGCCCAGCGTTTCCAGCACCTTGTCCATCTTGCCCATCTCGGCCTTGGTCGCCTCCAGCAACTCGCCGATATGGGCGGATTTCTCCTCCAGCGTCATCGTGAGGTAGCCGAGATGGATGGTGCGCAGCAAAGCCGGGAACATCGTCGGCCCCATCACCAGCACGCGGCTGGTGTTGCCGAGGTCGGCGACCAGGCCGGGGATGCGGGCGATCTCGGCGTAGAGCCCGTCGGTCGGCAGGTACATCACGGCGAAATCCACCGTCGCGGGGGGCGCGATGTATTTGCTGGCGATTTTCTTCGCCTCGTCGCGCACCCGCTTCTCCATCGCCCGGCGGGCGAGCTTCTCGGCGTCGGCGTCGCCGGCATCGAGCGCCAGCAGGAGGCGCTCATAATCCTCGACGGGGAACTTGGCGTCGACCGGCAGATAGACTTTGGTCGCACCCCGCATCGGCATCACGACGGCGAATTCCACCGCCTCGTCCGCCCCCGCCCGCGGCTTCCAGTTGGTCTCGTAGGCGCCGACCGGCAGGATATCGTCGAGCATCGCGCGCACCTGGGTCTCGCCCCAGCCGCCGCGGGTTTTGACGTTGCCGAACAGGCGCTTGAGGTCGCCGATCTGCGCGGTGACCGCCTGCACGTCACCCATCGCCTTCTGCACTTGGGCGAACTGATCGCTGACGCGCTGGAAGCTGGTGGTCATCTGTTTTTCGACGGCCTCGTGCAGCTGCTCGTTGACCGTCTTCTGGATCGCCTCAAGCTTGGCCTCGTTGCCCTCGCGCATCTCGCGCAGGCGGGCATCGAGCGCGGTGCGCATGTCGGCGATCGCGGTGGTCACTTCCAGGCGGAGCTGGGCGCCGGCCGCGGTCTGCCGGTCGCTGACCTGCTGGAGCTGGGTGGCCAGGGTTTTCTGGATGTCCGACAGGCGCTGCTCGTTGCCCTCGCGCAGTTCGGCCAGGCGCTGATCGAGGGCGGCCCGCATCTCGGCCAGGGTGGTGCCGAGCTCGAGCCGCTGCGCGCCGGCGCCGGTGGTGAAACTCGTCACCAGGGCGCGCTCGGTATCGGCGAGCGAAGCCCTGAGCGTCTCGGTTTCGCTGCGCTGCGCGGCCAGGGTCTGCTCGCCGAGCAGGCGAAGTTTCTCGAACTGGGCGCCCTGACGCTGCACGGCGAGGACGGCGACGAGGGCCAGCACGGCCGCGACGGCGGCCATGAAGAGGGCAGCGAGTTGGAAGATCACCGGTAGGTCCGCTCCACGTAGATCCAGGCGACCAGCGCCGGAACACCGAACCCGGCCATGGTCATCATCAGCCCGGCCGGCCCGAAGCGGTCGAACATGGTGCCTACGACAACCCCGGCGACGGCGCCAGTCAGCATCTGCATGCTGCCGATCAGCGCCGATCCGGCGCCGGCCATCGCGGGGATGCGCTCAAGCGCGGCATGGGTCACGTTGGGGCTGGTGAGGCCGCGGCTCAGGGTGGTGAGCAGAAAGATCGGCACCAGCACGCCAAGCGTCATCAGCGGTGCGTCGCCCAGCACCATGCCGGTCAGCGACGCCAGCGCGGCGCCGCCCAGCCCGAGCCCGAGCGGCCAGGCCGCGGACCAGCGGAAATGGACCGCACCCCGGTTGATCCAGGCGCCAGCCAAGACGCCGGTGGTGATCATCGCGAACACCGCCCCGAACATCGGCGTCGACAACCCGAGCGTCCCGAGCAGGATCATCGGCGCCCCGGCGACCACGCAAAACACGTTGCCGAGGTTGAGTGCGCCAATCACCCCGAAGGCGATGGTGCGGCGCTGCCGCAGGATCGCGAAATAAGGCGGCGGCGGAAGATCGCGCCGCGTCTCGGGCAGGCCGAGCAGCGCCGCCGCCGCGAGCAGCGCGCCGGTGGCGAGCTGGAAAAGGAAGATCGACCGCCAGCCGAGCAGCAGCATCACACCGCCGCCGATGGTCGGCGCGATCACCGGCGCGAGGCTGAACACCAGGCTCACCGTCGAGAGCCGGGCCCGGGCCGCCTCGCCCTCGAACAAGTCGCGGATGATCGCGAAAGCCAGGACGGTGCCGCCGGCTGCCCCTGCCCCTTGCGCGGCGCGCGCCAGCAACAGCAGGCCGATCGAGGGGGCGAAGCTGCTCGCCGCGCTGCCGAGGATGTACAACGCCATCGCCACCGCCAGCACCGGCCGGCGCCCGATCCGATCGGAGAGCGGGCCGACGATGAGCTGCGCCGCGCCGAAACCGAACAGGAACATGCTCAGCGTCGCCGTCGCACTGGCTGCGTCGGCATCGAGAGCCGTTCGGATCTCCGGCAGCGCGGGGAGCGCCATATCGATTGATAGCGCGGGCAGCCCTGCCATGGCGCCGAGCAGGAGAGTGAAGCCCAGGCCTTCCGGGTGAATTCGCATCGTCGCCGGTAAATTCCGTCATTCCGGCGTCCGTGCAAGCGAAAAATCACATCGTCAATGTATCGTTAATTCGTCGTTAATTACGAATCGCTTCCGCAGAAAAGGGAAGCATTTCAGGCGAGGAACTCACGCACCGACGCCACGGCCGCGGCGAGCCCGACACGCTGCGGCGTGGCGCCGGCGGGGAAGGCCGAAAACAGGCGGGTCGGCGTCAGCCGGTCGAGCAGCACGAAAACGCCGCGGTCGCTGGCGCTGCGGGTCAACCGGCCGAAGGCCTGGCGGAGTCGGTAGCGCACCACGCGGTCGTCGTAGCCGGCGGTATCGCCCTCGCCGAGATGCAGGCGGCGCTCGCGGTGCAGGATATCGGGCCGGGGCCAGGGCACGCGCTCGAACACCACGAGTCGGAGCGCGCGGCCCGGCACGTCCACCCCGTCGCGCATCGCGTCGGTTCCGAGCAGGCAGCTTTCCTCCTCCGTGCGGAAGACATCCACCAGCGTCGCGTTGTCCATCGCGTCGACGTGCTGAGCCAGGAGCGGGATGCCGGCCGCCTCGAGATCGGGGGCGATGCGGTGGTGCACCGCCCGCAGGCGGGAAATCGCGGTGAACAGGCCGAGACCACCGCCGCCGGCGGCCAGGAACAGCGCGCGGTAGGCGGTGGCGAGCTGGCCGATATCGCGCGCGTTGACGTCGTTGACCACGAGCACCCGGGTTTGCGCGGCGTAGTCGAAGGGGCTGGCGACCGAGACCCGAATCGCCGGGGCCGGCAGGTGGGTCGCGCCCACCCGGGCTTCGGCCACCTCCCATGAGGCTTCCGCATCGGTCGCGCCGCCATCGCGCAGCGTGGCCGAGGTCACCAGCACGCCATGGGCCGGGCGGGCGAGGGTCATCACGAAGGGGATCGTCGGGTCGAGCCAATGGCGGTGCAGGCCGACATTGACGTCACCGCCGCCTTCCCGCCGGTCGAGCCGGAGGAACTGCACGTGCTCCGGCCGCTCGCCGGGCTCGGGCGGCGGCGCGCCGACCGCTTGCAGCATGGCCTGCCAGGCCGAGAGCGGGTCGAGCGCGCGGCGGCGCAGCGTGCGGGCGGCGGCCTCGAGGCGATTGCGCATCGCCTCCTCGAGATCCTCCGCCTCGTCCTCCAGCCGCGCTTCCAGGCGTTCGGCCAGGGTTTTCAGGGGGGCGGCGATGCGGCCGAGGGCGCGGTAAAGGTCTTCCGCCGTCTCGGGCAGACCGGGGCCGGCGGGGTAGAGGTCGCATTCGCGCGAGCCGGCGTAGCCGGATTCGTCCTCGGTGCGCGCCAGGATCTGCTGGCGGGCGGCGTGCAGGAAGGCCTCGGTGGGGTTGGGCCGCTCGCCGGCCAGCGCCGGCAGATCTTCCGACAGCCGCGCCGCCCAGCCGCCGGCCGGGAGCGCGCGGGCGGCCTGCAAGCCGGCTTCCAGCGGCGCCTCCAGCTTGTCGTGCCCGGCGACCACCTCTTCCAGCCGGCGCCGCAAGCCGCGCGCGCGGGAGCGGCCGCCCTCGGCGCCGAGCAGCCAGCGGCGGAGTTCGGCGGCTTCGATGCCCGACAACTCGGCGGAAAAGGCGCCATCCGCGGCGTCGAACACGTGATGGCCTT
>CAIWAJ010000572.1:0-1700 GCA_903910565.1 uncultured Rhodospirillales bacterium | reverse complement strand
GGTCGACATTGGCGGTGTAGGCGAGGGAGGCGGCGCCCTGGTAGCCGGCGCCGGCGAAGTCGATCTGTTCGGACAGGCCGTAGAAATCGGCCACCGTGGCGTGGAAGCTTTGGCCGGCGAGATCGCGCAGGGTGGCGGTGCCGGCGGCGGACCAGTTGCCGGCGCCGAAGTCGACGGTGCTGGTGCTGGCGACGCTGTTGTTGAGTTGGAGAGTGTTGGTCGGGGTGATGGCGAGCGTGCCGGAGCCGGCGATGATGGCGGCGATTTCGAGGGTGGTGTTGCCTTGGATCGAGGTGCCGTCGGTGCTGAGGCTGCCGGCGATGATCTGGCCGTCATTGCGCAGGGTGCTGGAGGCGGAGGTGATGCTGACGAGGCCGGCGCCTCGCAGGGCGGCCCCCCCGCTGGCGATAGCAAGTTCGCCGGAAGCGGCGGTGATGGCACCGAGAGAGAGTTGGCCGCTGGACAGCGACAGGGTGGAGCCCTGCCACATGTCGAGCACGCCGCCGGTAATGATCACCGTGCTGTTGTTGATGCTGACGTCACCGCTCGAGGTGCCTCCGAGCGTGAAGGGCGCGAGGACCGTGCCTGTGATGGTGCTGCCGGCGGGCGGGGAGCCGGCAAGCTGGAAGGGCACGCGCATGCCGCCGATGTAGAGGCCGTTGGCAACGCCGAGGCTTGCGTTGTTGGACAGGTTGAACTGGCCGGCGCTGCTGAAGCCGACGGCAACGTCGTCATCGCTGGTCAGACTGGCGCTCTGCATGTTGACCTGGCTGGCGGCCGGAGCGGTGCCGAGTCCAATGCCGAGGCCATAGCCCAAAGCGGTACTGGGGCTGTGCGCGCCGACGTGGACGCTGGCGCCGTTGCTGACGTTGAGGGTGCCGGTGGCGTTGAAGCCGACAACGAGGGGGCCGCCGCCAGTGTCGAGGCTGGCGCCGGCGTTCTGGATGGTGACGATGCCGGTGGCGGCCGCGGTGAGGCCGCCGATCATCATCTTGGGGGTGTTGATGGCTTCGCCGGCGCCGAACTGAAGGGTGGAGGAATTGACGTTCAGGGTGCCGGTGCTGTTGGCGCCGACGGTGAGCCAGGGCAGCAGGCTCGGCCACAAGGTCTGGGTGCCGACGATGGCGTCGCCGAAGACCAGCGTGCCGCCGGGCGTCGAGGTGGGGGTGCCGATGTGCCAGGTGGCGCCATTGGTGAGGGTGACGGAGCCGGTGCTGCCGGCGGAGGCGCCGATCAGGGCGAAGCCGGTATCGGTCAGGGTGGCGCCGTCCATGACGGAGAGGTGGCCGTTGCCGCCGCTGCCGAGCGCGATCTGGCCGAGCCCGTTCATCTGCAGGCCGCCGCCGCCGACCAGCATGGCGCCGGAAAGCGGGGTGGAGGCATCGTCACCGGCGTCGGTGTAGCTGGTGTTGGGACCCTGGATCGTCAGGATGGACTGGTCGGCGGTGCCGCCGATTCGGGTGTGGGTGGCGGAAACGGTGGCGCCGTGGGTGCCGTAGGTGATCGTGGCGGTGCCGATCGAAGTGATGTCGTTGGTCACCTCGAGGTCGGCGCGGCTGTTGTCGCCGACGGCGATATTGCCGCCGGACGCCAGGGTGCCGCCGGCGATCTGGACGAAGCCCTGCGCGTCGAGCTCGGCGAGGCCGCCGCCGAGGGCGAACGGCCGGACGCCGGCGATGGCGAGGTCCCCGCCGATGCCG
>CAIWAJ010000571.1:0-13744 GCA_903910565.1 uncultured Rhodospirillales bacterium | reverse complement strand
GGCGAAAGCGACGCTGGTGGTGCTGACCTCACCCGACGGCGTGCAGGCGCAATGGGCGGTGGAGGAGGCGCAGGCGCTCACCTCGGCCCGCGTGGTCGCGCTGCGCGGCGGCACCGCGGCCTGGAAGCGCGATGGCGGCGAACTCGCCAAGGACCGCACGGTGCCCGCCGATGGCGACTGCGTCGATTTCTATTTGCGGCCCTATGACCGCAATTCTGGCGTCGAGGACGCGATGAAGGCCTATCTCTCCTGGGAGATCGACCTGGTGCACGAGATCGCCCGTGACGGCACCGTGCGGTTCGGCGCCTAGCGCAAGGTGCTGCTCCGCGCCGGTCGCTTCGCGCTCGACTTCCTGCTGCCACCGACCTGCCTGACCTGCGACGCCCTGGTCGGGCAGCCCGGGCTGCTATGTGCGTCCTGCTTCAGCGCCACCGGATTCATCACAGATCCTTGTTGCGTCGGCTGCGGTGCGCCGTTCGAACCCGGGCAAACCGACGGCCTCTGCGCCGAATGCCGCGCCAGCCCGCCGCCATGGGAGCGCGGGCGGGCGGCGTTGCGCTACGATGCCCAAGCGAGGCGGCTGGTGCTGCCCCTGAAATATGGCGACCGGCTGGAGCTGGCGCCTGGGGTGGCCGGGATGATGTATCGCGCCGGGGTGCGCCTGGTGCGCGAGGCGGACGTGCTGGTGCCGGTGCCGCTGCACCGCATGCGGCTCTTCCGCCGGCGCTACAATCAGGCGGCTTTGCTGGCGCGCGCGGTGGCCCGGCTCGGGGGCAAGCCGGCGGTGCTCGATGCCCTGCTGCGCACCCGGCGCACCCGTCCGCTCGCCGATCTCAGCGCCACCGCGCGGGCGAGCGAGATGGACAACGCGATCGCCATCCGCCCGTCGCGCCGGGAGGCGATCGCGGGGCGGCGGGTATTGCTGGTGGATGATGTGATGACATCGGGCGCCACCGCGCGCGCCTGCACGGAGGCCTTGCTGGCGGGCGGGGCGGCGGCGGTCGATGTGCTGATCGCCGCGCGGGTGACCGATCCGCGGCGCCATTGAGGCAATACCGCGCCGGGGGGGCTTGCGCCGGGGCGGCGGCGACACAAGAGTCGGGGACAGACAATGGAGACGATGATGGCAAAGGTCGAAATCTATACCCAGGACTGGTGCGGCTTCTGCGCGCGGGCCAAGGGGCTGCTGAGCCGCAAGGGCGTGGCGTTCATCGAGATCGACGCCCCCAACGGCTCGGCGGAACGGGAGGACTCCAATCGCCGCTCGGGGCGCACCACGGTGCCGCAAATTTTCGTCGATGGCGCCCATATCGGTGGCTGCGATGACCTGATGGCGCTCGAGGGCTCCGGCAAGCTCGACGCACTGCTGGCGGCGTGACAGATTGCTTGGCACTCCCCTCTCGGGAGTGCCAAGCTGGCCGAATGGCAGGATGAAGGGAATGGGTTCGCGGGGATGATCCACTACCAGTTGCGATGCGAGCAGGCGCATGAGTTCGACGGCTGGTTCGCCGATAGCGCTGGCTTCGAATTTCAGGCCGCGCGCGGGCTGGTGGAATGCCCAACCTGCGGATCGGTGAAGGTGGAGCGCGCGCTCATGGCGCCCGCCGTGCCCAAGAAGGGCCGCCCACCGCGCAAGACCCGCAAGCCAGCCTCGGCCGAGGCGCCGCCAGTCGCCATCGGCGGCGAGAAAGTGCCGGACCAGGTGCGCGCCATGCTGCAGCGCCTGCGCGACGAGGTGGAGCGCAATTGCGACTATGTCGGCGATGCCTTCGCCGACGAGGCGCGCAAGATCCACACCGGTGAAAGCGAGGCTCGCGGCATCTACGGCGAATCAACGCCCGAGGAGGCCGAGGCCCTGGCCGAGGACGGGATCGAGATATCGCGCATCCCCTGGGTGCCGCGCGCCGACGGCTGAGCGGCCGAAATCTGGAGAACAGGCCTTGGAATCGATCTACTTCGTCATGGCCTGGGCGTGCCACCGCAAATGCGTGCACTGCTACGAGGAGCGCTTTCGCCCCTATACCAAGGGCGCGCTGGAGCGCGTGGTGGCGGAGGCAGAGGCGAATTTCCCCCGCATCATCGCCAACCTGCCGGACCGGATGACCTATCTCGACCCCGATGACCCGCTGCCCGACGGCCGCCCACGCGAGAAGGTCGGCCGCGTCATCCTCTCGGGTGGCGAGGCGCTGCTCGATGCCACGCGCGAGCGGGTGACCTATCGGGTGATCGAGGCGCTCAGGGACAAATATGCGGATAAGGGCGGCGTGCGCATTGCCGTGCAAACCACAGGGGACCTCGTCACCCCCGCGATCATCGGCGAATTGCTGGCGCGCGGGGTGTGGATGATCTCGGTCGCCGGCGTCGATGACTTCCATGTCGGCATTGCCGGCGCCGAGAAGCAGGCGGCCTATGTCGCCGGACTCACATCCATGTTCACCGAAGCGGGCATGCGCCCCTCCGGCCATGCCGCCCCGGTGCGCGCGTGGCACGAGGAGGATGGGCCGGTGTTCAACTTCTTCGGCGCCTCCGAGGGGACGTGGATTGGAAAGATCTGGCCGCGCGGACGTGCCTGGCAGAACGGGCTCTCCACCGCGACGATGGCGGATAATTTTTGCGCCCGCTGGTCCGGCGGGCTCAACTTCCTCAACCACCCATATGCCGGCTCCGAGGTCTCGATCGAGCCGGATGGCTCGGTCTATCCCTGCTGCGTGAAAACGGCCCGCCCGCTCGGCTCGCTGCTGGAGGAGAAGCTGGTCGACATTCTCGATGATCTCGCGGGAGACCCGGTGTTCGAAGCGATCAACGCCGGCAAGCCGGAGCGGATGGGCATCACCCAAGGCTGGCCGGTCGAGCGGTTCCTCGCCGCCTCGCACACAAAGACCCCCAAGGGCGCCGACTACGCCAATCTCTGCATCGGCTGCGATGCGTTTCACCGCGAGGTGCTGGGCCCGGTGCTGGAAGCCGCGCGAACCCGGCGGAAGGGCGGCTAGGCGCCCATGGACCCGGCCGCCGGCCCGTTCGATGTCGTCATCGCGGGCGGCGGCTCGGCCGGGGGCGTACTGGCCGCAAGGCTGAGCGAGGACCCCGCGACCCGCGTGCTGCTGGTGGAAGCGGGGCCGAATATCGAGGACGGCGCGGTGCCCTCCGCCATCGCCTCCTCGTACCCCGGCCGCGCGCAGTTCAACAGCGCCTGGTTCTGGACCGGGCTGCAGGCGACGATGGGCGAGTTGCGCGGCAATTCTCCCGCCACTCCTCGGCCCTACGAGCAGCCTCGCCTGCTCGGCGGCGGCTCCTCGGTGAACGGGCTGGGCGCCAATCGCGGCCAGCCCGCCGACTACGCGGAATGGGCCGCAAATGGCGCCATCGGCTGGGGCTGGGACGACGTTTTGCCGTTCTTCCGCAAGTTGGAGACTGATCTCACCTCCAGCAACGGCCTCCATGGCACCGACGGCCCGCTGCCGATCCAGCGCGTGCGCCGCGCGGATTGGACGGGCTACAGCCGGGCGATCGAACACGCCGCAGGCCACCTCGGGTTGCCGCCCGCGGACGACCAGAACGGGCGATGGCAAACCGGCGTGTTCCCGACCGCCATCAACCTCGATGCCGCCGGAAGGCGGGCCAGCGTGGCGCTCGCCTATCTCACACCTGAGGTCCGCCGGCGACCGAACCTCACGATCCTCACCGGCACCGCGGTGCGCCAGATCGTCCTCGAGGACGGGCGCGCGACCGGCCTGCTGGTGGGAGGACAAGGCGGCGCGCGGCGCATCGTGGCGCGCCGGGTGATTATCGCGTCCGGCGCCATCGGCAGCCCCGCCCTTCTCCTGCGGAGCGGCATCGGCCCGGGCGGGCACCTCGCCGAGCGGGGCATCCCCATCGTGCTGCCGCGGCCCGGGGTGGGCGAGAATTTGCAGGAGCACCCGGCAATCGGGCTCAGCGCCTTCCTCGCCCCCGCCGCCCGCGCGCCGACGGGCGAGTGCTACCACCTGCAATCCCTGCTGCGCTGGTCCTCAGGCCTGCCCGGCACGCCGGAGGGGGACATGCATGTCGCGGTCTCCAGCCGATCCGGCTGGCACGCGGTGGGGCGGCGGATCGGCACGCTCTATGGCTGGGTCAACAAATCCTATGCCCGTGGCCGCGTGCGGCTCGGCGCCGCGCCGGACGGGCCACCCGACGTCGATTTCCGCATGCTGTCCGATCCTCGCGATCTGACGCGGCTCATGCAGTCCTTCCGGTTCTGCCTGCGCGTGCTGGAAGGGGCGCGAGCGCTGGGGGCGGTGGAGGAGATCTTCGCCTCCTCCTACTCCGCGCGGATCAAGGCCCTGATGCGCCCGAGCCGGCGCAATGGCGTGCTGATGGGGCTGGCCGGCACGCTGATGGACCTTTCCCCCACGCTTCGCCGCCGCATGATCGCCGCGGCCACCGATGGCGCGCCCGCCGTCACCGCCCTGGCAGCCGACGATAATGCGTTGGAGGACCACCTCCGCCGCATGGTCGGCGGCGTCTGGCACCCCTGCGGCACCTGCCGGATGGGCGACCCCCGCGACCCCATGGCGGTGACCGACCCTACCGGCCACGTCATCGGCGTCGACGGTCTGATGGTCTGCGATGCGTCGATCATGCCGACCATCCCCTGTGCCAACCTCAATATTCCCGTCATCATGTGCGCCGAGAAGATTGCCGAAGGCATCAGGCGGGAGGGGATGGCATGACCTGGGACACCATCATCGTGGGCGGCGGTTCCGCGGGCTCCGTGCTCGCCAACCGGCTCTCGGCGCGCAGCGGACACCGCGTGCTGCTATGCGAGGCTGGGCAGGACACGCCGCACGGCAAGGTGCCGCCCGAGATTCTCGATTCCTATCCCGGCACCGTCTATTTCGACCCACGCTTCCACTGGTCCGAACTGCGCGTCACCACCCAGGTGGTGCAGCACAACGCGCCCGCCAGCGAGCGGCCGCCGGTACGGAAATATGAGCAGGCCCGCGTGCTCGGCGGCGGCTCCTCCATCAACGGCCAGATGGCCAATCGCGGCGCCCCCTCGGACTATGCGGACTGGGCAGCCCGCGGCGCCGCCGGCTGGGGCTGGGACGACGTGCTTCCCTACTTCCGCAAGGTCGAGCGGGACATGGATTTCGACGGCCCGTTGCACGGCAAGGAGGGCCGCATCCCCATCCGCCGCATTTTTCCGGATTTGTGGAGCCCCCACAGCAAGGCCGCCGCCCAGGCCTTCGCCGAGGCCGGGCTGCCCTATCTACCAGACCAGAACGGCGAATTCGTCGACGGGCATTTCCCGGTCACCATCTCCAACGCCTATGACCGCCGGGTCTCGGCCGCCATCGGCTATCTCGACCCCGGCACCCGTCTGCGCGACAACCTCACAATCTCCACCGACACGCAGGTGAGCGAACTCCTGTTCGAGGATCGCCGCTGCGTCGGCGTGCGCGCCCGCGTCGCCGGGAAGGTGCAGGAATTCCGCGCCCGCGAGGTGATCCTGAGCTCGGGCGCCATCCATTCCCCCGCCCATCTCCTGCGCGCCGGCATCGGCCCGGCGATGCATCTGCGGGAGATGGGCATCGAGGTGCGCCACAACCTCGCCGGCGTCGGCCAGCGGCTGATGGACCATCCCTCCATCGCGCTCTCCTCCTTCGTGCGGCCGCATGCCCGCCTCAACGACCTCACCCGCCGGCATATCCTGGTAGGCGCCCGCTATTCCTCCGGCCTCGCCGAGGCGCCGCAGGGCGACATGTTCGTCGCCGCCGCCACCAAATCCGCCTGGCACGCCGTCGGCGAGCAGATCGGCTCGATGATCCTGTTCGTTAACAAGACCTTCTCCGAAACCGGCCAGGTCCGCCTCGCCAGCCGCGACCCCGGGGCCGAGCCGGTGGTGGAGTTCAACCTGCTGTCCGACCGGCGGGACCTTGAGCGCCTGATCGACGGGTTCCGCATGCTCGGACGGATGCAGATGTCGGACACCATGCGCGCCGTGACCACCGACCCCTTCCCCGCCGCCTATTCCGACCGGGTGCGCAAAATCGGCGTGGTCAACACCCGCAACCGGGTGATCACCGGCGCGATCAGCCGCCTGCTCGACGGGCCGGCGGCGCTGCGCACCTGGATGATCAACAACCTCGTCGTCGAGGGCCACAGCTTCGCCGAGGTGATGCAGGATGACGACGCGGCGGAGGCCTTCATCCGCAAGGCGGTGATCGGCGTCTGGCATGCCTCCTGCACCTGCCGCATGGGCCGCGATGACGACCCGATGGCCGTCACCGACACTGCCGGCCGCGTGCGCGGCATCGACGGGCTGCGGGTGGTGGATGCCTCGGTGTTCCCCGTGGTGCCCTGCGCCAACACCAATATCCCGACCCTGATGACGGCGGAAAAAATCGCCGACGCCATCTTGGCGGGGGCATGATGCCGGACTGCCCGATCCTGCAATTCGGCACCAGCCGGTTTCTGCAGGCACATGTCGACCTCTTCGTCGCCGAAGCCAAGGCCGGGCCGATCGCGGTGGTGCAGACCACCAATTCGCCCGAGAGCATCGCTCGGATCGCCGGCTTCCGTGCGCTGCGGCCATATCCGGTGCATCTGCGCGGCCTCCGCGGCGGCACGCCGGTCGACCGCACGGTGGCGGTCGACAGCGTGGCAGTCGCCTTGCACGCCGATCGCGACTGGGCGACGGTGCGGCGCCGCTTCATCGCCGCGCAATGGATCGTCTCCAACACCGGCGACCGCGGCTACGAGGCCCATGCCGGCGACGGCCCGGACACCCAAGTGCCGCGCGGCTTCCCAGCCAAGCTCACGATGCTGCTGCATGAGCGCTGGCGCGCGGGCGCGCCGGGGCCGACGCTGATGCCCTGCGAACTCATCAGCGGCAATGGCGACGTGCTGCGCGCGCTGGTCGCGGGGCTGGCCGAGGCGTGGGGGCTGCCACGGGCATTCCGCGCCTGGCTGCGCCAGGAGTGCCGCTGGATCAACGCGCTGGTCGACCGCATCGTGCCGACTTCGCTCGACCCGGTGGGCGCGATCGCCGAGCCCTACGCCCTGTGGGCGATCGAGGACCAGCCTGGCTTCGTGCCGCCCTGCACACACTCTGATATCAAGGTGGTGGCTGACCTCGCGCCCTATGAACGGCTGAAACTCTACATCCTCAATCTCGGCCACACCGTGCTGGCCGAGCGCTGGCGGGCGACGGGGCGCGAAGGCGACGAGACGGTGCTGGCGGCGATGGGTGATCCCGGGATGACGGAACCGCTGGAGGAGATCTACGACGCCGAGGTGCTTCCGGTGTTTGCGGCGCTGGGGCTCGGGCCAGAGGCCGTGGCGTATCGCGCCAGTGTGCGCGATCGCTTCGGCAACCCGACGCTGCGGCATCGCCTGGCGGACATCTTCGTCAACCACGCGGCGAAAAAGCAGCGGCGGATCGGCGCCTTCATCATCCTGGGCGAGGCGGCGCTGCCGAGCCACGCGATGCCGCGGTTGCGGCGGCTGCTTGCATCAGAGGTCAGTTGATGGCCGTCGGATCAGGCGGAACGGTACAGAGCAAGCGGATAAAAATTTTCTGCTCCTTTTTTTCAAAAAAGAGACCTTCCCCTCACCCGCCCCTTTTCCCGCTTCGATTGTGCATCCGCACTGTTTGACCTGGATCAATGAGCGGAAAGGTCACGCCAAACCAGGATTGCTCAAACAATACTGGAGTTGGTGGACATGACGACCTCCGAGACGGCTTACATCCTGATGGTGCTCGCGGTATTCGGCATTTTCAGCGCGACGTTGCTGATACAAACATGGGAATACGACCGCTCCGCCAAGGGGTCGGGCGACAACGCCTGAGTCCTGGCGGCCTGCTCTTGTGCCGGGCCGCCATCGTGCTAGGCTTTCTGTTGTAGGAACGGAAACCGGCGGCCGCACGCGGTTAGGTGTCTCGGTCTGTCGGTCCATCGCGCCAACGAAGCGCGGTGGGATAACACGACAACAGGAGGAACCAACCTTGCGCACGTCCCATACAATCGCCATCGCCGCCACCGTCGCCGCCTGGCTCGCCACGCCCGCCATGGCGCAGGAGCAGAAATACTTCTTTGAAACCACGCCGCAATTCGACAAGTGCGGCGACAACTCCCTCGCCAACGCGCAGAAGAACGGCATCACCCTCGGATTCTCGCAGAACCCGCCGGAAGCCATGCTGGACGAAAAGACCAAGCAGGCCAGCGGGATCGACTGGGAAATCAACAAGGGCGTGCTGGATTGGCTCGGCGTTAAAACCATCAAGACCGAGTGGATGCCGTGGGCCTCGCAGGTACCGGCGCTGCTGTCCAAGCGCACCGACGTGATCGCCGGCAATATCCATGTCAACCCGGAGCGCGTGAAGGTGATCACCTTCTCCGGGCCGGCTTATTGGTATGGCCCCGTCGTGCTCGTCGCAAAGGGCAACCCCAAGGGGGTGAAGACCTATGACGACCTGAAGGGCAAGAAGGTCGGTTCCATCGCCGGCTCGGCCGCCGATTTCTACCTCCGCAAGGTCGGCGTCGAGACCACCGCCTTCAAGACCGAGATCGAGGAGCTCCAGAGCCTCAACCAAGGCCGGCTCGACGCGGTATTGGAGGATGACCTGGTGTATCTCGAATTCGCCAAAGCCAATGCGCAGAGCAACATCGAGCCGCTATGGAGCATCGCCACCCCGCAGGAGATCATCAACGGCGGCGGTTACGGCATGGCCCGCTTCGCGCTACGCAAGGAGGATTGCTCCCTGCGCGTGGCCTACACCACTGCGCTGGCCGAGATGCGCGCCAATGGCTACGTCAGCGCCATCCTCAAGAAGTACGGCCTCGGGGACCGCAACCTCAGCATGTACAAACTGAACCCCTGATCTGACCTCACCGATCGGACCGGCGGCCGGGGCGGTGACGCTCCGGCCGCGACCGCGCGATGGAACTCTTCAACACCGAAATCGCCCTCGAGAATCTCGGCCCGCTGCTGGCGGGACTGTGGATCACGGTGCAGCTCACCTTCGTGGTGATCGCGCTGAGCCTGGTCTTCGCCCTGCTCGTCGCCCTCGGCGCGATGTCCCGCCACCGGCCGGTGCGCTGGCTGGTCGCCGGCTATATCGAGGTGATCCGCGGCACGCCCCTGCTGCTGCAGCTGATCTACATCTACTACGTACTGCCGGAAGTCGGCATCCGCCTCGATGCTTTCAGCGCCGGGGTGATCGGGCTGACGCTGAATTATTCGGCCTATATCGCCGAGGTCTACCGCTCCGGGATCCAGGCGATCCCGCGCGGCCAGCATGATGCCGCGGCCGCCTTGGGCATGAAGCCGATGCTGGCGATGCGGCTGATCATTCTGCCCCAGGCCTTCCGCATCGTCATCCCCTCGCTTGGCAACTACTTCATCGGCCTATTCAAGGACACTGCCTTGGTCTCGGTCGTCAGCATCCAGGAGGTGGTGTTCACCGCGCAGATCCTGGCCGCGCAGAACTTCCAGTATTTCACCCTCTATACCATCGTCGGCCTGATGTATTTCGCCGTCAGCTTCCCTGCCGCCCGCCTGGTCGGCTACCTCGAGCGGGTCAGCCAGGCCGGGTACGGCACCTCCAAGCCCGAGCGGCGGCCGGATCAGGCATAGGCCCGCCAGAAGAACGCCGCCGTCATCACTACCGTAATGGCGACGATCACCCGTCGCGTCGCCACCGCCGGTAGTGCCTGCCCGATGCGCGCGCCGAAATACCCGCCGGCGAGCCCGCCAAGCAACAGGGCTACGGTTTGCGGCCACCACACCTTGCCCGCCAGCACGAAGGCCACCACCGCGATGCCGTTCATCGCGCTGACGACGATGGTCCGTGTCGGGTTGAGCTGCTTGAGATCGGCGCCATCCAGCAGCGACCACACCGCCAGCATCATGATACCGACCGCGCCGCCGAAATACCCGCCATAGACGCCCAGCACGAACTGCACCGGCAACAGCGCCACCGGCCCCAGCCGCACCCTCGCTCGCAGCCAGGCACCGGCATCGCGGCCAAACGCGAAGGTCACGCTCGCCACCAGCAGCAGCCAGGGGATAACCCCGTCGAACGTCGCCACCGGAGTTGCCAGCAGCAGGATAGCCCCCACGAGCCCCCCGGTGACACTGGTCGCGACCAGCACGGGAAAGGGCACGCCGCCGAGATCGCGAAACCCCACCTTGTCCTTCCCGTGCACATAGGTTGCCGCGCTGGTCAGCGTTCCCGGCACCAGCGCGACCGTGGAGGAGGCATTGGCGATCACCGAGGGCAGGCCAGCGAACACCATGGCGGGGAAACTGATGAACGACCCTCCGCCGGCAATCGCGTTCATCCCCCCGGCCATCACCCCGGCGGCGAACAGGACCAGGAATGTGCTCAGCATGACCGGCCCCCGCAGTTGCAGCTCCAGCCTATCAGGCGCTCCCCCGGCATGCCAAACCGGCGAAAGATTTTACCCGCAGGTCAACCTCCTGGTAACCACCGAGGCGCAGGATCGTTCCGTGGGGCGCCGTGTTCGTCCCGGATACAGCAGGCATCGGGGCATCCATGGGCAAGGACTTGCGCGCTGAAGAGGCCAAAGGCCTGGGTCTTGGAAGCCGGCCGGTGGCCCTGGACCGTCTGGTCAGACGCTTCGTTCACCTCGTCGGCTCCGCGGACGAGGGCGCCCCGGCCGCCGCTGGCCTGCGACGGCAGCGCAAGGCGGCGCTGCTGCGGATGAATGCCCGTTTTGCCGCGGCGATCGACAAGCTCCGTCAGGGTCTCGTCATTCTCGATCATGATCTCCAGGTACTCGTCTGCAACCACCGTCTGCACGAACTCTTCCCCGCCGCGGCCCCCGCCTTGGTGGCCGGCGAGCGACTGCCCGACATCATCGCCACCGCCGGCTGCCGTCTGGAGTGCGGCGCCGGGCATCCGGAGTGCGATATGCGGCGCTGCTTCTCCGCGGGGTCCGCCTTCACGTGCCGCCACGCCTTGCCAACCGGGCGTATCATTCTCGCCCGCTGGCACCGCCTGCCCGATCTCTGCTGGGTCGGCACCTTTGAGGACATCACCGAACAGCACCAATCCACTGCGCGCATCGCCCATCTCGCCCGCCATGACGATTTGACGGACCTGATCAATCGCGCCGGTTTCTCCGAAGCCGTGGCCCGCGCCGCTGGCGCAGCGCGCCGGGGCGAGACCTTCGCGGTTCTGGCGATCCGGCTCGACCGCTTTAGCAAGGTCATCGAATCCTTCGGCCACGATATCGGCGATGCGCTGTTGCGCGAGGCCGCTACCCGCCTGCGTCGCTCCGTCCGCGATGTCGACGAGGTCGGCCGCCTCGGCCGTGAGGAGTTCACGGTCTTGCAAACCAAGGTCGATCAGCCCGAGGGCGCCGAGTCGCTCGCCCGGCGGGTCATCGAAATCGTGGCCTTGCCTTATTCCATCGAGGGCAATGAGGTATCGGTCGGCATATCGATCGGCATCGCCCTGGGGGACGCGGACTCGACCGACGCCGAGACCATTCTGCGCAACGCCTCGCTCGCCCTCGCCGAAGCGGCGGTCGACGGTGAGCGCCCCAATCGCAGCGGCTTCTACCGCATTTTTGCCGCCGCCATGGGCGAGGCCGCCAAGGCCCGCCGGGCGATCGAGGCGGATCTCCGCCACGCGCTTGAGCGCAACGAGCTGGAACTGTTCTACCAGCCACTGATCAACATCGGCGCGCGCCGCGTCAGCGGTTTCGAGGCGCTGCTGCGCTGGCGCCATCCGGTCAAGGGGCTGATCCCGCCCGATGCATTCATCCCGCTGGCCGAGGAGAGTGGCCTCATCGTGCCGATCGGCGAATGGGTGCTACGCACCGCCTGTGCCGAGGCGATGCGCTGGGATACCCCGGATGGCGGTGCCCCGCTGCGCGTCGCGGTCAATCTATCCGCGGTGCAGTTCGCCAGCCCCGGCCTGCCGGATATCGTCGAGGATGCGCTGACCTGGAGCGGCCTCCCAGGCGAACGGCTGGAACTTGAGGTGACGGAGAGCGTCCTGTTGCAGGACAACGCCGCCACCCTCGAAACCCTCCACCGGCTACGCGGCCTGGGCGCGCGGATCTCGATGGATGATTTCGGCACCGGCTATTCCTCGCTGAGCTATCTGCGCAGCTTCCCCTTCGACAAGATCAAGATCGACAAATCCTTCATCCAGGGCCTTAGCCAGTCCGGCGAAAGCGAGGCCATCGTGCGGGCGATCGCCGGACTCGGGATATCGCTGGGCATCGCCACCACTGCCGAGGGGGTCGAGACCTACGATCAACTCGAACGCCTGATCGCCGATGGCTGCACGGAGGTGCAGGGTTACTTCTTCAGCCCCCCTCGCCCGGCCGCCGAGGTGCCCGGCCTGATCCTGACCGCGCCGGCACGGCAGGTGGCATGACCTGATAGTGAAGAAAGCAAGCGCTTCTTTTTGAAAAAAGAAGCAAAAACTTTCTATCCGTCTGGTTCACAGCTGCCCGGGGAACAGCGCAGCCAAACGGACAAAAATTTCGTGGTTCTTATTTCCAAAAAAGAACCCCTTCCTTCCTCCCAAAACCGGATGCAGTCTGTGCCGATCAACCCTCTGAAGGCACGAACACATGTCACAGGATCTGGTGGCCATCGAGGCCGCGGTACAGGACTATCTCGATGGGCTTTATGAAGGCGATGCCGACAAGCTTGCCAGCGTGTTCCACCCCACCAGCGCGCTCACCTTCGAAGCCGGCGGCGAGCTGAAGCCGCTGCCGCGTGATGAGTGGCTCGCCGGTGTGCGCACCCGTCCCTCCCCGAAGTCGCAGGGCCTGGCCCGGCATGACCATATTTTGCAGATCGACATGTCCGGCCCGACGACGGCCTTCGTGAAGCTGAAATGCGCCGTGCCGCCGCGCTACTTCACTGATTATCTCTGCTTCCTCAAGGTTGGCGGAAAGTGGCAGGTCGCGCAGAAGGTGTTCGCGACGGCGGCGGCGCCCTAAGCGCGAGAACGCCCGTGCCGACCTGGTTCGTGGCGCTGGCCGCCACGATGCTGGCCCAGATGATCTCGTCCTTCATGGGCCAGTGCCTGCCGGTGCTGGCGCCGCTGGTCACGGCCGGCGTCGGCGTGGCGCCGGAGCGGATCGGCAATCTCTCTTCGCTCACCTCGCTCGGCTCCTGCCTGTTTCTCGCCTTCGGCAGCCCGTTCCTCGCCCGCTTCGGGCCGGTGCGCTCGCTGCAGGCCGGCGCCGCCTGCGCCATCATCGCCATGCTGGTGGCTGCCCTCGGCTGGTGGCCGGCGCTGATGGTGGCATCGCTGTTGCTCGGCATCGGCTACGGCCCGATGCCACCCGCCGGCAGCCGCATCCTCGCCGCCACCGCGCCAAAACAGCATCGCTCACTGATTTTCTCCATCAAGCAATCCGGCGCCCCCGCCGGTGGCGCGTTGGCCGGGCTGATCATTGCCCCGGTGGCGGCCGCCTATAGCTGGAGCGCGGCGCTGATCGTCGCCTGCATCGCCAGCCTGCTCTCGATCATCGCCATCGCTCCGCTGCGCGCGCAGATGGACATGGAGCGCGATCGCGGCCGCTCGATCCACCCGCGTGACGTCTTCAACATCGCCGCCGTGCTGCGGCCGATCAAGACGCTGGGGCGGGACAAGACGCTGCTGGCGGTGACGCTGCTGGCGATCTCCTTCTCCTGCGCCCAGGGCACGCTCTACAGCTTCTCCGTCACCTATCTCACCCAGCGCGGGCTCGGGCTGGTGGATGCCGGC
>CAIWAJ010000570.1:0-2211 GCA_903910565.1 uncultured Rhodospirillales bacterium | reverse complement strand
CGCACCAAGCTGATGGTCTCCCCGGCCGACGAAACCCCCTCCTTCGCGCATGACGTGCAGCCCGAGGAGATCGTCGTCGCCATCGGCATCGACAACATGCAGCAGGAGTTGGCCATCGAGGTGCGCCGCATCGAGCGCAGCTGGGCCGGCCTGCGCACCTTCACGCCGGATCGCGGCCTGGCCATCGGGTTTGACCCGGCGCTCGACGGGTTCTTCTGGTGCGTCGGCCAGGGCGGCTACGGGATCCAGACCTCGCCCGCCGCCGGCCGCCTGGCTGCCGGGCTGATCGCCGGCAAGCTCGATGCCGACCTCACGGACGTCGCCCGCCTGACCGACCCCGCCCGCTTCCACCCGGCCTGAGCCATGGCGGATACCTCCTTCGATACCGTCATCATCGGCGCCGGCATCGTCGGCCTCTCCGTCGGCTACTCCCTCGCCTGCCGCCACGGCGTCAGCCGCATCGCCATCATCGACCAGGGTGACCCCATGGCGATGACCTCGGCGCAATCGGGCGAGAACTACCGCAACTGGTGGCCCCACCCGGTGATGACCCGCTTCACCGACCACGCGATCGACCTGCTGGAGGAAATCGCGCGGGAGACCGGCAACCGCATCAACATGTCCCGCCGCGGCTACCTGCTCGCCACCCGCGCCGCCACGCCCGAGGCGCTGATCGCCGAATTGCATCGCGGCTACGGGGAAGCCGGCGAAGGCCGCATCCGCTTCCATACCGGCGCCGCCGCCAGCTATCGCCCGCAGACGGCGCGGGACTGGGAGAGCGCGCCGGATGGGGTGGACGTGCTGAGCGGCCCCGCCCTCATCACCAGCCTCTTCCCCGCCCTCGCGCCGGACGTCGCTACCGCCCTCCATATCCGCCGCGCCGGTGACATCAGCGGCCAGCAGCTCGGCCAGTTCATGCTCGAACGCCTGCGCGCCGCCGGCGGCCGCCTCATCCGCGCCCGCCTCACCGGCATCGCGACCGGCCCCCGCTTCACGCTCCACACCGATGCCGGCCCGATCCACGCCGATCGCCTGGTCAACGCCGCCGGCCCCTTCCTCGGCGAGGTCGCCGCCATGCTCGGCGAGACCCTGCCGGTGCAGCGCGTGTTCCAGCAAAAAATCTCTTTCGAGGACCGCGACGCCGCCCTGCAGCGCACCCTGCCCTTCACCATCGACCTCGATGGCCAGTATCTCGACTGGACCGACGAGGAGCGCGCCCTTCTCGCCACCGACCCCGCCAGTGCCGCCTTGCTGCGCCCCATGCCGGGCGGCATTCACCGCCGCCCCGAAGGCGGCGACGGCGGCACCTATGTGAAGCTCGGCTGGGCCTATAACGAGCAGCCCGGCGACCCCGCCGGCCCGCCACCGATCGACCCGCATTTCCCCGACGTGGTGCTGCGCGCCGCCGCCCGCCTCACCCCCGCCCTCGCCCGCTACATCGGCCGCCTGCCGCGCGGCGCCCGCTACTACGGCGGCTACTACACGATGACCCCGGAAAACTGGCCGCTGATCGGCCCGATGCGCACGCAAGGCGCCTACATGGCCGGCGCCCTCTCGGGCTACGGCACCATGTCCGCCACCGCCACCGGGGCAATCTGCGCCGGCTGGGTCAGCGGATCGGCGATACCGGACTACGCCGAAAGCTTCACCCTCGCCCGCTACGACGACGCCGCGCTGATGGCGGAACTGCGGAGCAGCGCCAGCAAGGGCGTGCTGTAACCACCGCTGAGACTGACTCGACTCGCGCGCATGTTCCATTTATGTTCATGGCTATGCAGCAAGGCGCCCTTTTCCCCGAACCACCTTCCGCCCTCTCGGACGCCGAGATCGAGGACGTGCTGCGCCGCGCCATCGCCCGCAGCGGCGGCCTGTCCCGCCTGGCCGCGCTGCACCTCAACAGCATCGCCGCGGAATATCTGGTTGCCGAGCTGCGCGCGGCCGATCTGGAGGTCGTTCGCAGCGGCCGGCGGGTGGAGTCCGGGGAGGCGAAGGCAAGGTAAGGTGTTCTTTTTGTGAACAAAAAGAACCAAAAAAACTTTTTGTTCCATCCATGCCGTTGGCGTACTCGTCGCGGATAGGTGGGAGCGGTACGCACGAAGCGGACAAAAGTTTTTTGCTTCTTTTTTTCAAAAAAGAAGCGCTTCTTTCAAATCTTCACGCTCATGCCACCATCCACAATCAACACTTGCCCGGTGCAATACGCCGAGGCAT
>CAIWAJ010000569.1:0-10225 GCA_903910565.1 uncultured Rhodospirillales bacterium | reverse complement strand
GTGGTAGCCTTTGATGCGGCCGATGATCTTCTTCTTCTGCGGCCGGCCGACGGCGTTGTTGAAATACCACACCATCTTGATGGCGGTGTCGTTGGCCTCGGAGCCGGAATTGGCGAAGAACACCTTGCTCATCGGCACCGGGGCGCGGGCGAGCAGCATCTCGGCGAGATCGATCATCGGGCCGTGCGACTTCGAGGTGAAGCCGTGATAGTACGGCAGCTGGCGCATCTGGTTGGCCGCGGCCTGCACCAGGCGCTCATTGGAGAAGCCGAGCGAGGCGCACCACAGGCCGGCGACGGCCTCGAAATAGGGCTTGCCGGCGTCATCCCACACGCGCACGCCTTCGCCGCGGACGATGACGACGGGGCCGGTTTCCTGGTGGGTTTTGAGGTCGGTATTGGGATGCAGGACGGAGGCGACGTCACGGGCGGCGAGCGAATTGGCGAGCGGCGGGGGGGTCATGCGTGTCACTCCAGTGTCATAGGGGGGCGAGCCTAGCGCCCACGGGCATGCGGGGGAAGCGATTGTAAAAAATCCGCGCGTCTTCACTTTTTTTCCTTGACAGAGACCGGGCGGGGTGGCACATTGGCAGTGTCGAGGGGCGAACTGCGCCCTTCGTCTTCCCGCTCCCGCCGCGCCTGCCCCACCCGCGTTTCCCGCGGGCGAAGGCATGTGTCCAGGGGGCATCACCCGTTGCTCCAAGGAGACCCCGCCATGAAGACCATCAAGAAGACCGCCGCCCTGCCCGCCAACCTCGCCGATGCCGGCCGCGTCCATTTCGGCGCGGGCGTTGGGATCATGCCGCGCCGCGGCTGATTTCAGCCGGATTCCCTGCGCCGGGCCGCCTCCTCCTCGGCCCGGCGCAGCCTTCCCTTCCAGCCCCGGAGCGCCGCGCGTGAGCCACCCCATCCTCGCATTCCATCGCCTCTACCCCCAGGCCCGCCCCCCCGAGCGCGCCGACCGCGCCGCCGGCGGCACCATGCCGACGCGCGCCTTCCGCTGGTGCGAGGCGATCACCCAGGCGAGCAGCTTCGGCTGGTATGTTTTCGCGCCGATGGATTTCAGTCTGATGTGGGACGGCGCCGACGTGTTCTGGACCTGCGACCTGCTGGACGACTGGGTGCGCCTGGAAGCCGCGCAACTGCCGGACATGGCCGCCACCTTCGACGCCGCCGCCCCCGAAACCGCCCGCGGCTTCTCGCCCCCCTTCCTCACCGCGCTGCCCGAGCCCGGCCACGTCCAGGTCTGGACCGGCCTGATCGCCCGCACCGCCGAGGACTGGAGCCTGCACATCCGCGGCCCCGCCAATGTCGCGCTGCCCGGCGGCTACAGCCTCTACGAAGGCATCGTCGAGACCGACCGCTGGTGCGGCCCGCTGTTCGCCAATCTCCGCCTGACCCGCACCGGCGTGCCCGTCCACTTCACGCCCGACACGCCCCTGCTCCAGGTGCAGCCGCTGCCGCGCGTGGCACTGGCCGAGGCGACGCAAAGCGCGGTGCGCCTGCACGAGATCGAGACGCTGGACTGGCCGGCCTATTACAGCACCATCGTGGCGCCGGCCCAGCAGGCCGATCGGCGGCCGGGCGCCTATGCGGTGGAGGCACGCAAGCGGGCGCGGTGCCCGGCGCACCAGCGTGCGGAAGTTGAATTGGTTTGACGCTGCAGCCAGCCCGGCCCTAAATTGCCGGTGACGGATCGGCATCTTGAGGTGAGAACGGCCTCCTCACACACCGCATCGCGGTAAAGTAGTTGCCGCAAGGCAGCGAAGAGATCCGGGGGTGGGCATCCCGGCAGGTTCGACGATCCGATCACGGGCGGGCTCCACCTCGGTGGGGCTCGTTCGTGTTCAGAAGACCACCCGGCGCAGGAAGCCCCGCGCCAGCCGATCCTCGATCTTGCGGTCGGACACCGGATACATCGAGCAGACGTGGTAGACCCCGCTGCCGCGCTCATCGAGGGTGACCGCCACGAGCAGTCCGCGCCCCAGCGCGGGAATGCGGCTGATCAGCTCGATCTTGCCGGCGTTCCTGAAATCATCTCCGGCGAAAAGCGGCCGCGCGATGACGCCGCCGGAATGCGGCAGGCAGGCCGGGAAATCCTCGGGATGCCGCTGTAAAGCGTGCCGCTGGGCGGGAACGGTGAATACCACCCGCCCCGCCAGCAGCGGAAGCTCCCAGCGCTGCGGCGGGCGCCCCCTACCGCTTCACATTATCCCCAAACGCGGGAATCCCGGTCTGCTCGTGGCACACCCGGGCCAGCGTCTTCACCCCCGCGTCGATGGTCGCCTTGTCGGGCATGGCGAAGCACAGGCGCAGATAGGGCTTGGCCTCGCCGCCGTTGCAGGCCCAGTCCGGCCCCGCGTTGAACACCACGCCGGCGTCGGCGGCGGGTTTGATGAGGGTGGTGACGTCCACCGCGTCGGGCAGTTTCAGCCACAGGAAGATGCCCCCCTGCGGGCGGAAGATCTGCGCTGATGTGCCGAACTCGCGCTCCACCGCCTCCACCATATGGTCGAGCTTGTCTTCCAACACCTTGGAAAGGCTCGCGATATGGTCGTCGAAATGCTTCGAGAAGTATTCGGCGATCACCATCTGGTCGAGCGCGCCGGTGCCGCCGTCGGACTTGCCGGCGATCATGCGGGACAGCACGGACCAGTCGGCCACCGCGTAGCCCACGCGCAGCGCGGGCGCGAGGGACTTGGAGAAGGAGCCGATATGGATCACCTGCTCCGGCGCGATCCCGTAGAACGCCGCCGGGGCGCCGCCGGCCCAGAGCAGGTCGGCGTAGCATTCATCCTCGAAGATCGGCATCCCGTAATCCTTCGCCAGCGCGAGGATGGCGATGCGGCGCTCGAGCGGCAGGATGGAGCCGGTGGGGTTCTGGATGGTCGGGATGGTGTAGAGGAACTTCGGCACCACCCCCTGCGCCTTGAGGTTGGCCAGCGTCTCCGCCAGCGAATCGACGATGATCCCGTCATCGTCGAGCCGCACCGGCAGCACTTTCGCGCCGAGCTTGCGGAAGCGGTTGATGGCGCCCTGGTAGCAGAATTCCTCGATCAGCACGGTATCGCCGGGGTTCACCAGCAGGGCGCTGACCAGGTCGATCCCCTGGCCGGAGCCCGAGGTGATCAGCACGTTCTCGGCGGTCACGTTGATGCCGCGGTGGCGGGAGAGCTTGTCGGCCACGAATTCGCGCAGCGGCGGGTAGCCCTGCGGACCCTGGCCCATATTATAGATGGCGAGCATGTGCCCGTCGCGCCGGATCACCTCGGCGGCGGCGGCGGCGAGTTTCTCGGAGGGGATCTGCGTCGGGTCGTTGTTGCCGCCGATGAAGTAGAAGGGCGGGAATCCGCCGAATCGCGGCCCGCCGGCCGGCAGGTTGCTGGTGAACAAGTTGCTGTAGCCAAACGCGACGTCATTCATGGCGCGGAGCCTCCCGGATTTGCCCTCAGACTAGGCCCCGCCCGCCAAACTCGGCAAGGCCACCCCCATCCTCGCCGCGAAATCGCGTGATCGTTACCATTTTACGATTTTCTATCTTGGCGTGACTTGCCCGGACACTCTATTTTCGCCTTTGACACCTTCGGCGGCGACTCTGCTACAGGACAGGCCCATGCCCACCGTGATCGAACAAACCCTCGGCACCCCGGTGCCCGCCCGCCCGATCCCCCGCGACGTCATCACCGCGAGCCCGCTGCGCGGCCTCGCCATCGGCATCGCGATCGGGCTGTGCCTCTGGGTCGCGGCGGGGTGGACTGTCTGGTTGCTGGCCGGCTGAAGCAAGCAAGCGCTGCTTTTTTGAAAAAAAGAAGCAAAAAACGTCTATCCGATCGCTGCGGAGTCTCCCCGGGCGGCTCGGAGACAAACGGGGTGAAAAGTTTTTGCTTCTTTTTTCAAAAAGAAGCGCTTCCTACCCTTCTCACCTTCCTCGGCGCCGTAATCCAGATCGCCACCGCCGCCAGCACACTCACCGCGCCGGCGATCATGAAGCCCGGAAGGTCCGACCCCGTCCGGTCATGCAGCACGCCCACCACGTAGGGGCCCGCCGCGCCGCCGGCGATGCCGGAGAGCATCATGGTGCTGAAAATCGTGCCGAAATGCCGCCCCTCGAAAATCTCCACGCTGATCGCGCTCATCACCGAGGGGATCACGTAGCCCAGCGTGCCCTGCGCCAGCACCATCGCCCAGAGCAGAATCGGGCTCGGGCAGCCCGGCAGGGCGATCAGCAGCGCGTAGGTGAGGGTGAAGCCGAGGCAGCCGATCGTCCACACCGGCTCCCGGCCGATGCGGTCGGACAGGGCGCCGAGGAAGATCTGGCCGGGAATGCCGACCAGGCTGACGAAGCCGAGCGCCCAGCCGGCGGTGGCGGCGGAAAACCCGACATCGAGCAGAAACTTGGTCTGGTGCACCTGCACGGCGTACCAGCTGAACATCGCGCAGGTCATGCCCAGCACCAGCCACCAGAAGCGGCTCGTGCGCATGGCCCGCCCCAGCGTCCATTCGGTGGCGGCCCAGACGGGGTCCACGATCGTCACCCGCCGCCCTGCCGCCGCGGCCGCGGCGCTTTCGCCATCCGGCGTGAGCCCGATATCCTGCGGCCGGCGGCACACCAGCAGGTTCAGCGGCGCCACCAGCACGATCGACACCACCGCCAGCCCCAGGCAGGCCTGCCGCCAGCCGACGGTGGCGATCATGTGGCTCATCACCGGCAGCAGCACGATCGAGCCGGCGCCGACGCCGGCGAAGGCGATCGACATCGCCAGCGCCCGGTTGCGCACGAACCAATGCGGCAGGAAAAGCCCCTGCGCCGAATACCCGGTCGCCACCGAGGAGCCGCCGACCAGCACGCCGAGCGTGGCGTAGAGGTGCCAGGGCTGGCTCATCAGCGTCGCCAGGCTCATGCCCAGCGCCAGGCCCACGGCGCCGATCTCCATCACCCAGATCGGCCCCTTGCGGTCCATCAGCCGGCCGATCAGCGGCGAGAGGAAGGCCGAAACCAGGAAGCCGAACGAGAACGCCCCCGCGGTGATGCCGCGGTTCCAGCCGAACTCGTCGAGGATCGGGGGGAACAGCAGGGAGAACGCGGTGCGCGCGTTCACGCCCACCGCCATGGTGACGAAGGACACCGCGACGATGACCCAGCCATAGAAAAAGGGCAGGCGGCGGGCGAGCGCGGTGATCATCGAGCGAGCGTGGCGGGGTGGGGCGGGGCCGTCAAGATCGCAGGAAGCAAGCGCTTCTTTTTTGAAAAAAAGAAGCAAAAAACTTCTATCCGTTTGCTTCGCGCTCTCCCGAGGAGGCCGGGCGGCAAACGGATAAAAGTTTTTTTGGTTCTTTTTTTTCAAAAAAAGAACCGCTTCCTTCCTTCTCTGGACATGCCATCGCCCGCCTCCCTATACCGGAGCGTGTCGAACGAGGGTTCCGCATGCCTGACGCATCCAAAATCGTCCCGGTCATTCTCTCCGGCGGCTCCGGCACGCGGCTATGGCCGGTCTCGCGCGAGAGCTTCCCCAAGCAGTTCTGGCCGCTGATTTCCGATCGCACGATGATCCAGGAAACCGCCGCGCGCGCCATCGGCCCGGCCTTCGCGCCGCCCATGGTGGTCTGCAACCAGGAGCACCGCTTCCTCGTCGCCGAGCAGATGCGCGCCATCGGCATCGCCGGCACCCAGGTGGTGCTGGAGCCGGTGGGCCGCAATTCGGCGCCCGCCATCCTCGCCGCCGCCCTGCTGATCGCCGAAACCGACCCTGACGCGGTGATGTGGATGATGGCCGCCGACCATGCCATCGCCGATCTCGCCGCCCTCGGCTCCGCGCTCGATGCCGCCGTCGCCGCCGCCCGGGCCGGCCGCTTCGTCACCTTCGGCATGAAGCCGACCGCGCCCGAGACCGGCTATGGCTACATCGAGGCCGGCGAGGAACTGCCCGGCCTCGGCGCGGTGCGCGCGGTCGCCCGGTTCGTCGAAAAGCCGGACGCCGCCACCGCCGAGCGCCTGGTCGCCGGCGGCAGCCATCTGTGGAACTCCGGCATGTTCGTCTTCACCGCGCGCACCCTGATCGACGAGATGCGCGCCCATGCGCCGGAGGTGATCCCGCCGGTGCAGGCCGCGGTGAGCGAGCGCAAGACCGACCTCGACTTCATCCGCCTCGACCCCGCATCCTTCGCCAGCAGCCCCAACATCAGCCTCGACTACGCGGTGGCCGAGCGCACCGACCGCGCCGCCGTGGTGCCGGCCGATATCGGCTGGACCGATGTCGGCTCCTGGGGCGCGCTGTGGGAGCTAGGCGCCAAGGACGCAGCCGGCAACGTCGCCCTCGGCGACGTGCTGCTGGAGGGCGCGGCCAACTGCTACGTCCGCTCCGACGGCATCGCCACCGCCGTGGTCGGCCTGTCCGACGCGGTGGTGGTCGTCACCGAGGACGCCGTACTCGCCATGCACCGCGACCGCGCGCAGGACGTCAAGAAAGTGGTGGATCGCCTGAAAGCCGCCAAACGGCACGAGGCGGTGGCGCATAACCGGGTCTACCGCCCCTGGGGCTTCTACGAGAGCCTGATCCAGGGCGAGCGCTTCCAGGTGAAGCGCATCGTCGTCACCCCCGGGCAGAAACTCTCTTTGCAGAAGCACTTCCACCGCGCCGAGCACTGGGTGGTGGTCAACGGCTCGGCCCTGGTGACGCGCGACGGCGAGACGCTGCTGGTGCGCGAGAATGAGAGCATCTACCTCCCGCTCGGCTGCGTGCACCGGCTGGAGAACCCCGGGCGCATCCCGTTGGCGCTGATCGAGGTGCAGTCGGGGGCCTATCTGGGGGAGGATGATATCGTCAGGATCGAGGATACGTATGGGAGGAAGTAAGCAAGCCCTCCTTTTTTGAAAAAAAAGGAGCAAAAAATTTTTATCCGATTTGCTAAAACCCGATCGCGTGCAGCGTTGAGTTGTTGATCACGTACACCGTGCCATCCGGGCCGATCAGCGTCATCGTATAGGCCTCCGGCACCGGCGGATTGAGGGTCATCACCTGGGTCAGCGTGTTGGTGGCGAGGTTCCAGCGATAGACGTGGCCATCCTCGCTGTTGGCGATCACCACCCCCTTCACCGCATCTACCACGGCCGAGTTGATGCACCATTCATAGGTCGAGCCCGTGGGCTCGCCGGGAAACTGGGTGGGGCCGGTGACGGTCTGGATGTCCTTCATCACGGTGGCCGAGCTGTAGGGGTCGGCCTGGGTCTGGTTGGGGTCGATGATGGCGATCTTGTTGTGCCCGTCGCCGGAGTTCGGCAGGCCGTAATAGTTGTTGTACTTGGTCATCAGCAGATAGCTCGACGGCCCGGTGTAGGACGGGATCAGCGCCTTGGGCACGATCGAGGCGGTGTTGTCCCAGCCGAAGGAGCCGGGGGTTTTCGTGGTGGCGAGATCGGCGCTGAAATGCAGCAGCCAGCCGCGATCATTATGGCTGAAGGGGTTCTCCAGCACGCCGAAATACACGTCGCCATCCGGCCCGATGGTGGGCGAGGCGGTGCTGTCATTATGGATCCACGCCGCCTGGCCGGAGGCCGGGTCCTTCAGCGCCACCTTGTATTTCGGCGCCAGCGTGGTCGCATCGAGCCCCAGCAGGTAGCCCGAACTGCCGTTGGATACCGCGACATAGAGCGTCTTGCCGTCATTGGAGAGCGCCGGCGCGCTGCCCATCGCCACCTGCGTCATGCTGGTGTCGCCCGACGCGGTGGCCGCGCTGGTCCAGGTGCCAACATTGGCCGCCGTCATCCGCGCGATGCCGCTCTTGAGCCCGGCATTGGTGGCGCCGGCCACGACAAAGCCGAAAAACACGTTGCTCGCCGTATCGATGGTCAGCGGCGTGCTCACCTGCACCGCCCGGTTATAGAGTTTCCGGTGCGCCTGATATTCCGCCAACCCGTAGAACACCATGCGCGCGACACCGCCGGTCGCCTGGTCCGCGTTGACGCGGCGCAGCAGCGTGCCGCCGGCGCCGGCGACGTAGAGCCGGCGCTGCGGGTCGATCGCCGCCGGCAGGGGCGGCGCCCAATCATGCGGCGGCATCGCCCAGTCGGTCGCCAGCGAATACAGCAGCGTGCCCGTCGCCCCCTGCCGCACATCGACGCGAAACGCCCCGGCGGCGGCGCCCTTGACGGGGATGAACACGTTGTTCGCCGCGGTGATCATCGGCGAGCCGTAGTGGATCAGCAGCTCGCCGCCCACCAGCTGCGGCGCCTCGTCCACTTTCGCGGTCCAGTGCAGGTTGACCAGGTCCTGCGCGCCGGCGGGGGCGCGGGCGATGTGCTGGGCATTGCCGCCAAACCCCGCCCAAACCGGCGGCGTCGCCGCCTGCGCGGAGGTGGCGATGCAGGCGGCCAGCGCCGCGGCGGCGAGACGAATCATAGTCACCTCCCAAATCACGCCGGAGCTTAACCCGCCCCCAGCCGCGGCTTCAACCGCGGCCGCGCGGCGGCAATGCGGCGCCATGGGCTTGCCGCGGCCGCCATGCGTGCCACATTAAGCGGGACGGCGGAGGCTCAGCATGCGACTTTCGGTTCTCGATCAATCCACGGTGGTCACCGGCCGCAGCGCGGACCAGTCGATCCGCGAAAGCCTGGTGCTCGCCCGCCATGCCGAGGCGCTGGGCTATCACCGCTACTGGGTGGCGGAGCACCACAACTCCGCCTCCATCGCCGGCTCCGCCCCGGAAATCCTCATCGCCGCCATCGCCGCCACCACATCGCGCATCCGCGTCGGCTCGGCCGGCGTCATGCTGCCGCATTACTCCGCCCTCAAAGTCGCCGAGCAGTTCCGCGTGCTGGACGCCATCGCCCCCAACCGCATCGATCTCGGCCTCGGCCGGGCCCCCGGCTCCGACGGCCTCACCGCCCACGCGCTCAACCCCAACGCCGCCGGCGCCGCCGACCACTTTCCCGCCGCCGTGCGCGATCTCATCTCGTGGCTCAAGGGCGAGCGGCTGGTGGAGAACCACCCCTTCCGCGACGTCATCGCCATGCCGACCGGCCCGACCACGCCGGAGGTCTGGGTGCTCGGCAGTTCCGACTACGGCGCCCAGGTCGCCGCCCATTTCGGCCTGCCCTACTGCTTCGCCCACTTCATCACCGATGGCGCCGGCTGCGCCGAGGCGATCGAAACCTACCGCACCCTCTTCCGCCCCTCAGCCACCCTGGCCGTCCCCTACGCCGCCGTCTGCGTCTGGGCACTCGCCGCGGACACCGAGGCGGAGGCCGAGCACCTGTTCTCCAGCCGCGGCCTCGCCCGCGTCTGGCGCGACAAGGGCATCTTCGCCCCCCTCCCCTCCCCCGAGGAAGCCGCAACCTACGCCTACTCCCCCACCGACCAGGCCCGCCTCACCCGCATCCGCGACCGCGCCATCTGGGGCACGCCGGCCACCGTCGCCGAGCGCGTCCGCGCCTTGGCGCAGGAATTGGGGGTGGACGAAGTCGCCCTGCTCTCCACCTGCCACGACGCGACCGCGCGGCGGCATAGCTATACGCTGATTGCGCGGGAATTCGGTTTGGGTGGGGTCGCGCTGGCGGCGGAGTAAGGAAGCGGTTCTTTTTTGAAAAAAAGAACCAAAAAACTTTTATCCGTTTGGCTCGGAGTTCTCCGGGGACACTCCGCACCAACGGAATAAAAAGTTTTTGCTTCTTTTTTCAAAAAGAAGCGCTTGCTTCCTTAAGAAACAACAAACTCCCTAAGCGCCCGCATCGCCAACGCCGGATCGTCATTATGCACCCCATGCCCCGCATTCGGCACCCGCACGAAGGTGGCGAGCCCCGGCGGCAGGCAGGAGATGATGAGTTCGCTGCGGGAAATCGGGGTGATCGGGTCATCCTCGCCCGCCATCACCAGCGTCGGGCACTGAATGCGGCCGAGCCCGGCGCGGAAATCGAGCCGCACGCTTTCGCCATCGCCATTCCCCGCGAAGTGGAAAGCCACCGCGTCATTGCGCTCGGTGCGGCTGAAAGCGTCAGGATTGCGGGTGGCGCGACGGTTGTAGAGCGGCGAGCACACGGCCTGATAAGCCGCCGAAGTCTCCGGGCTCGGCGTCTTCCACCGCGCCTCCGCCACACGCCGCGCCTCCGGCCCGCCGAGCCGCTCGAACACGCCGTAGATCTCCTCGCGATCCACCTTGGGCGAGGTGCTGTAGAGGATCAGCTTGCCGGGATGCGCCGGATGCCGCGTCGCATAGGCCTGCGCCACCATGCC
>CAIWAJ010000568.1:0-2898 GCA_903910565.1 uncultured Rhodospirillales bacterium | reverse complement strand
GATCGATATCATGTGCGAGTTCCACTCGATGTGGAACCTCCCCGTCGCCAAGCAGATCGCCCGCGCGCTGGAGCCGCTGAAGCCCTACTGGTCGGAAGACCCGATCAAGATGAACAACATCCCGGCGCTGAAGGAATACGGCGCCAGCACCACCATCCCCGTCTGCGCCAGCGAGACCATGGGGCCGCGCTCCGCCTTCCGGGACCTGCTGGAGGCCCAGGCGACCTCGGTGGTGATGCTTGATTTGGGCTGGTGCGGCGGGCTGTCGGAGGCGCGGAAAATCGCCGCCATGGCCGAGGCCTATCAGCGCCCGATCGCCCCGCATGACTGCACCGGCCCGGTCGTGCTGGTCGCCTCGCTGCACCTCTCGCTGCACGCGCCCAACACGCTGTTCCAGGAGGTCGTGCGCGCCTTCCTCGCCGGCTATTACCGCGAACTGGTGACGGAGCTGCCGGTGGTGACCCAGGGCTACGCCGCGCCGATGACCGGCGCGGGGCTGGGCACCAAGCTGTTGCCGGGGCTGACGAAGCGGCCGGATGCCATCATCAGGCGGAGCGACCTGTCGTGAACATCCGCACTGCGTTGTCCGGCGTCTCCGGCGTGCACGTGACGCCGTTCGACGAGACGGGCGCGATCGACCGCGACAAGCTCGCCGAGGTGGTTGATTTCCTGGCGGTATCTGGCATCGACAATATCGTGACCGGCGGCAACACCGGCGAGTTCTACGCCCTCACCCCCGCCGAAATCGCCGACGTCTACCGCATCGCCGCCGCCGCCAATGCCGGCCGCCGCGGCCTCACCGCCGGCGTCGGCCGCAGCCAGCGCGAGGCCAGCGCGCTCGCCGAAGCAGCCGCCCGGGCGGGGGCGGATGCCATCATGATCCACCAGCTGCCGGACCCCTTCGCCTCGCCCAAGGGCGTCATCGCCTATACCCATGCGGTCGCGGGTGTAACCGGTTTGCCGGTTATTCTCTATCTGAGGAACGACACCTACAGCGACGGCGAACTCGCCGATCTCCTCGGCCACCCCACCATTTCCGCGGTGAAATACGCCGCGCCCGACCCGCTGCGCATGGCCGCCCGGATGCGCGCCACCGCCGGGCGCGAGATCCTCTGGCTCTGCGGCCTGGCCGAACAATGGGCCGTCCCCTTCGCCGCCGCCGGCGCGCGCGGCTTCACCTCGGGGCTGGTCAACCTCTGGCCCGCCCGCTGCCTCGCCATCCGTGACGCGCTGGCGACAGGCGATTTCGCCACCGCCCGCCGCCTCACCGGCGAAATCGCGGGCTTCGAAGCACTGCGCGCACGGCAGGGCAACGGCATGAACGTCACCGTGGTGAAGGCCGCCATGCGCCTCATCGGCCGCGACGTCGGTGCCACGCGTGCGCCCGCCACCCCGTCACTGACGGCGGCGGAGGAGGCGGAACTCGCGGGCATGCTGCGGGCCTGGGGTTTGGTGTAACGGCCGATCATCTTGGTCTGATTGGCTGGAATATGTTAGAAAAATCCCGGTTCCATTAACCTGACTGGGGCGACATGTTAAAGCCGACCTATGAAATCCCCGCGTTGCCTCCGTCGGGGGCCCTGGAGACCGTCGCCGTGATGCGCGCGCTGACGCGCGCAAGCCGGGCGCTGGCGGAACTCAAGGGCAAGGCGGCGGCGATCCCCAACCAGGGCATCCTGATCGATACGCTCGCCTTGCAAGAAGCCCGCGCCTCATCGGCGATCGAAAACATCGTGACCACCCAGGACGAGGTGTTCCGCGCCGACCTTTTCCCTGCCGGTCCGTCGAGCCCGGCGGCGAAGGAGGTGGCGCAGTATCGCGAGGCGCTACGCCTCGGCTATCACCGGCTCGGCAGCACCCAGGGGCTCATCACCAACGCGACGCTCATCGCCATGTTCCGCCTGCTGAAAAGCCGCGACGACGGGTTTCGCAGCGTGCCCGGCACCGCGCTGATCGACGAGGCGGATCGCTCGCTGGTCTACGTACCGCCGCAGGACCGCGCGTCCATCGAGGGGCACATGGCGGCGCTGGAGCGCTTCATCAACGATGACGCGCTGTGCGACCTCGATCCGCTGATCAAAATGGCGTTGATCCACCACCAGTTCGAGAGCATCCATCCTTTTCCGGACGGCAATGGCCGCATCGGCCGCATCCTTAACGTGCTCTACCTCACCCGCGCCGGGCTGCTCGATATCCCCATCCTGTATCTCTCCCGCCACATCACCCGCAACAAGCCGGCCTATTACCGGCTGCTGCAGGCGGTGCGCGATACCAGTGCCTGGGAGGATTGGGTGCTCTACATGCTCGATGCGGTGACCGGGACAGCGATTACGACTCTGATGTTGGTGGAGAGCATCCGTACCCAAATGGCGGAGGTGAAGCACCGCATGCGCGAGGAGTTGCCGCGCCTGTACAGCCAGGACCTGCTGAACAACATGTTCCGGCATCCCTATACGCGCATTGCCTATGTGCAGCGGGACCTCGGCCTGAAGGCACGGCAAACCGCGGCGGCCTACCTGGAGCAACTCGCCGCGCGCGGCTTTCTGGAGAAACACCGGACGGGGCGGCACAGCTACTACGTCAACGTGAAGCTGTTCCGCCTGTTCTCGGGGCTGGACGATGAACGAGCGGGCTGAGCTCCGCCGTCGCGCATGATGCGCCAGCCTTCCTTCAGCTCGAAACAGGAGGGCTCCGCCTCGGGGTGCAGTCATGCGTCACGATCGCCTCGCCCCGGGCGGGCACCGAAGCAAACGGATAAAAAGTTTTGGCTCTATTCTCGTATTCTATGCGTAGGTCTGAATTGCGGCGTTGAGACATGCTCTTGGTGTTGGGTTGAGGCGGATGGTGGCGAGGTGGAACCACTTCAGGTAGCTGTCGAGGTATTTTGAGGCGACTCCG
>CAIWAJ010000567.1:0-3144 GCA_903910565.1 uncultured Rhodospirillales bacterium | reverse complement strand
TCGCCCGTGCCACCTGGATCGATCATACGCCGAAACTACCCCTCGATACGCGAAAAATCCGCAACCTGGTTCAGCACGGCACGCACGCGCGCGAGGATGGCGAGGCGGTTCAGCCGCACCTCGGCCCGCGAGTCGTTAACCGTGACATCGGTGAAGAAAGCATCAAGAAGTGGCCGCAGTGCGGCAAAGCTCTCCATAGCGAGGCCATAATTCTCCTGCCGAATCATCGGCATCACGGCGCGCTCACGGCGTTCAAGGCCTTCTATAAGCGCGATTTCAGCGCCAGCCTCCAGAAGAGCCGGAATAACGGTCCGGTCGTGTGGTCCATCTTTTTTCTCTTCGATGCGAAGGATGTTAGCCGCGCGACGATAGGCGGCCAGCAGGTTGGCGCCATCCTCGGTGCCGAGCATCTCTGCCACCGCCCCGGTGCGGGCGAGCAGGCGGGTGAGATCATCATCAAGCCCGGTCCCCAGCACGGCATTCAGCACGTCGTAGCGGGCGCCTTCAGTACGGAGCTGCACGCGGAGACGTTCAATGATGAATGCAAACGCATCATCGACCGCACCCTCCACCACATCAAACGGCAACTTGAGGATTGCTCTGTCAAGAATTTCCCGCAGAGGGACGCGAGCGCCGGCCTCCCGAATGATTCGCACAATACCTAGCGCTGCTCGCCTAAGGGCGTAGGGGTCGCCAGATCCTGTTGGTCGAGCGTCGATCGCAAAGAAGCTTGCCAAGAGCTCAATCTTGTCCGCCAGGGCTAACGTTAGCCCAACGGGATTTCGCGGTATCCCGTCTGAAGGACCTTTGGGCGAGTAATGGTCCTGAATAGCCTCGGCAACACACTCAGGCAGTCCGTCATGGGCGGCGTAGTAGCTACCCATAACGCCTTGAAGTTCAGGAAACTCTCCAACCATCCCTGTCGTTAGGTCCGACTTGGACAAGCGCGCAGCCGTGCGCACCAGTTCCTTGTCGGCTGAGAAAAATACGGCGAGGAGTGCGGCTAGTGACTCCACCCTCTGAACGCGCTCGAGTTGCGTCCCGAGCTTGGCGTGGAAGGTCACGCTATCGAGCGCGGCCACCCGGCTTTCCAGCGTGCGGGTGCGGTCCAAATCCCAGAAATGCCGCGCATCGGAGAAGCGGGCGCTCAGCACCCGCTCATTGCCGGCGACCATCGCCGTGCCGCCATCGGTGGGGTCGATATTGGCGATGAAAGCGAAATAGGGGGCGGCTTTGCCGAATGCGTCGCGAAATGCGAAATAGCGTTGGTTCACTCGCATGGAGACCTGCATCACCTCGGCCGGCAGATCCATGTAAGCAGCGCCGATGCGGCCGAGATAGGGGAAGGGCCATTCGACCAGTCCGGTCACCTCATCCAGCAACCCGGTATCCTCGACCAAGGCGAGCCCGTTGGTTGCGGCGATCTGACGCAGCCCGGCTTCGATCAGCGCCCGGCGCTCGGCGGCATCCACCATCACGCGGCGGTCGCGCAGCTTGGTGGCCCAATCGGCGCAGGAGGTGACGGTGAACCTGCCGGGGGCGAGGAAGCGGTGCCCCTCGGTGAGATCGCCGGAAACCAGCCCGTGCCCGTCATCATCGCCGTCACGCAGCGTAAACGGCACCACCGCGCCATCGAGCAGGCAGGTGATACGGCGCAGCGGGCGCACCCAGGTGAAATTGCTGGAGCCGCCCCAGCGCATAGACTTCGGCCAGGGGAAGCGGCGCAGCACGGCCGGCACGGCGGCGGCGATCAACGCCGCAGCCTCCACGCCGGGCACCACTTTGTCGAGCACCCAGAAATCGCCCTCCTCGCGGAGTTGCTCCTTCGCGGCGCCATGCTTGCGCAGGAAGCCGGCCAACGCCTGCTCCGGCGCGTTGCGGCGGGGACCGCGCTCGCTGCTGCGGCTCTCCGGCACGTGGCCAGCGATCTCGGCCGCCAGCGCGATGCGGCGGGGGCCGCAGAAGCTACGCACTCCGGCCGGCGCCAACGCCGCCAGCGCCTCACCCAGCAGCCGCGCAAGGTCCTCCGCCGCGCGGGCCTGCATGCGGGCGGGGATTTCCTCGCTGAAAAGCTCAAGAAACAGTTCGGGCATATCAGTCTTTCAGCGCCGGCTCGACGTCGGTTTGGGAGAAGTCATCGCCCTTGAACAGGAGCGGTTCGTGTTCGACCTTGGCGACCGCGTAGACCATGCAATCGCCGAAATTCAGTTTCGCGGGGTGCCGGCCGCGCCCGTAGCGTCGCCATGCCAGACGCGCCGCCTGCGCATGCTCGGGTGAAAAATTCATGATCGTGATCCCGGCCGCCGCGATCAGATCGTCGAACCGTTGGCTTGCCTCGGGCAGATTGAGCTTGTCCACGTTCATCGCAATCTCGAACCAGGTGGGCGCGGCCATCCGGCAGGGGGCAGACAGGATCGCATCGGTAAACTGCCCCGCCTCCGGCTCGCCGAGCAGGATTGCCAGGATGGCTGAGGAATCCACTATCACCGCGGCAGCCCGTCCTCGTCGTACATCCAGTCGGTGCTCATGTCCGGCAAAGGCTTCGGCAGCAGCGCGCGGAATTCTGCCGCGATCGCCAGCAGCTTCTGCGCCCGCTCGGCACGGTCGCGCCCTCTCCGCTCCCGCTCCAGCCGCTCGCGCAACGCGGCGGTAACGGCCGAAGTCAGGCTTTCCCCGGTCAGCTCGGACAGCTCGCTGGCGAGGCGATAGGCGTCGGCGCTCTTGATGTTGAGCTGGGTTCCCATGGTTTGGTAGAACTCCGCGTTCATATGGTAGATCTACCGCGCAACGCCACCGAAGTCACGCGGTTTCCCCCGCCACCCAAGCCTCGCAACACCCCTTCGCCAGCGTGCGCACCCGGGCAATGTAGCTGGCCCGCTCGGTCACGCTGATCACGCCGCGGGCGTCGAGCAGGTTGAAGAGGTGGCTCGCCTTGATGCACTGGTCATAGGCCGGTAGCGCCAGGCCACGGGCGAGGATCGCCGCGCATTCCCGCTCGGCATCCTCGAAATGGCGGGCGAGCATGGCGGTGTCGGCATGCTCGAAGTTGTAGGCGCTGTATTCCTTCTCGGCGCGCAGGAACACATCGCCATATTTCACGCCGCTGCCGTTGAAATCGAGGTCGTACACGCGCTCGACATTCTG
>CAIWAJ010000566.1:0-3138 GCA_903910565.1 uncultured Rhodospirillales bacterium | reverse complement strand
GGCCGTGCAGGTTGGGTTCGGTGAAGCGGGCGAGGTGGCGGGCGCGGATGTCGGCGGCGCCGTGGGCGAGGAGGCGGTCGGGGACTTCGTAATAGGCGCAGTCTTCGGCCCACCAGGGCATGAAGGCGGTGATGTCGCGGGCGTTATAGGCGTCGAGTTGTTGCTGGACGGGGTATTCGGGGGCGGTGGGGTCCATGGGGGGCTCCATATGTGAAAACCCCCGCGACTGAGGTCACGGGGGTTGATCTGTGTCCGGGGGAGAGGGGGGTGGGGCCGGGGGTTATCCCCGGTATGTTCGACCCTGTCCCGGCTGACACGCGGACCCGCCGCGGGTGATGCGGCGTCGGCGTCGGTCAGCGGGGCTGTGGGAGGGGTGCATACATTCGGCAGCGTGGTGCGCAGGGGTGTGGTGCGTCAAGGGGTTTTCGGGGCTCGGTTCGGGGGTGGTTCACCGAACGGTCGGGGGAAAGCGCGGCACCGCATAATAATAAATCGCCGCACCGCATAATTGCCGAAGAAAGCTCGATTCGTCTCTTCACAGATACAGGATTTCCATTCACGATCCATTCACGTGAACGAGCCGGCAGAGAGCCGAGATGACGATCACAGCGACTTGGAAAGCGACGGCCACCGGAGCTTTCAACAGGGCCGCCAACTGGACACCGTCCGGCATTCCGACCGTCAGCGTCGATGTGGTGGTCAACACCGCGCCGGTGGTCAATGTCGGCACCATCGGCAGCAGCCAGACGGCGGACGTCAACAGCCTGCTGATCGGCGCGAACGGGGAGATCGACGTCGATGGCGGCGATTTCATCGTCGCCAACGGGGATTTCAGTTCGAAAATTCAGGGCCTGCTGCTGGTGGCCGGCGGCAATCTGCTGATGGGCGCCGGGACGCTGACGGTGAACGGGCACCTGAACATCCAGGCCGGCGGCGAGATGCAGACCCTGGGCGTCACGCCGACGACGAATGCCACCCTGACGATGGACGGTACCGGGGACATTCAGCTGCTCGGCGGGAGCATCGGCGGGCGCGTGCAGGGGGGCGGCGGGCTTTCGCAGTACGACGCGCTGATCAGCACGCAGACGACCATTCATGGCGTGGGCTTCATCGGGCGCAACACCACCGCCTCGCTCGACCGGCTGCTGCTCACGGAATCCGGGGCTTCGACGGTGGTCGCCGACGTGCCGGGGAGGTCGCTGGTCCTCGACGCGGTTGTGCTCAACCAGGGGCTCGGGTTGCGGGCGACCGGCGGGGGGATGCTGGACATCAGCGGGTCGGTCGACCAGTCGCCGGATCAGAGCGGGGTATCGAGCAGCATCATCGCCGATGCCGGGTCGACCGTGGTGCTGGACAGCGCGTTGATCCGTGGCGGCAATATCATCGCGCATCCCGGCGGCACGCTCGACGTGGCGAACATCGTGACGCTGGACGGGGCGGCCCATCCGGTTTTCCTGAGCGGGACGCTGCCGGTCGATAACATCGCGACGCTGACGCTGTCGGGCAGCATCGCGCCCTATGTGGGCAGCCCGGCCACCATCGACGCGAGCAATGGAACGATGTTCCTGACCAGCGCCACCATTGATGGCATGCACATCATGGGTGGGGTTTACAACGTCTACCTGGGGGACAGTGCCAGTACGCTGATCGAGGGCACGACGCTCGATGGCGGGCTGACGGTCGGGGCGGACCAGACGTTGACGTTCGGCTCGGCGCAATCGCCGACCACCACGATTTTCAATTCCGGCACCGTCAGTCTCGCCGGGACCTATGACTACAACCTCAGCGTTGACCAAGGGGCGACGCTGGCGATGGCGAACAACGTTTCGCTCGACGCGGGGGGCACCATCGCGCTGGGGGATGCGGCGGATGTGATCAATGGCGGCAGCAGCGCGGTGCTGACGCTGGTGAACCAGGTGATCGTCGGCCAAGGCCTGATCGCGGGGTTCGCCACGCTCGACCTGCGCGCCGGCAGCACCATCGAGGCCCAGAACGGGACGCTGGAGGTGCAGGCGAGCCAGATCGCCAATGCGGGGTTGCTGAAAGCCGATCCGGGCGCGGTGCTGGTGATCGACGGGACGGTGGACCCGGCGGGCGGGAAGATCGCCACCACGGGGCTGGTGCTGTTCGGCTCGGCGAGCGCGGCGGCGCTGGCGACCGGCACGGTGGCGGCGGGCAGCACGGTGCAGGTGGGCGGCGGGACGCTCAACGGCCTTGAAAACGATGGGGTGCTGAATGTCGGCTTGGGCGGGCAGCTGACGCTGAGCAGCAGCCCGGTCAACACCGGAACGATCGGCGTGGGTGGCGATGGCACGCTGGCGCTGTTGGACTCCATGCAGAACAGCGGTCTGATCGTGCTGCAGGGCACGAATGACGGCACCGATCATTTCGCCATGCTGGCCGGGCCGGCGGTGAGCGCATTTTCGTTCCCGTTGGCGCTGACCGGGGGCGGGACGATCCAGCTCGGGTTTGACGGGGTGATCGGCACGGGCGCGATCAGCAATGCCGACAACACCATCGAGGGCACCGGCCGCATCGGCGGCGAGGGGGCGGTGTTCGAGAACAGCTTTTCCGGTGGGTCCTACGGGACGATCGACGCGAATGCCGCCCGCGGCACGATGGTGCTGGATGGCGGGATGACCGGGTTTATCTACAATGGGAGCCTGATGCGGGCGAGCGGCGGGGGCACGCTCGAGATCAACAGCCTGGTGCAGAATTACGTCACGCTGGATTTCGGCGACATCGAGCGCCAAGGCGCCGGCACGATCGAGGCCGACGGGGCGAATTCGGTGGTGCTGCTGAATGGCGGGTCGATTGCCGAGGGGCTGCTCGACAGCGCGAATGGCGGGCAGATCGACGTCACCGGTACTTCGACACTGTTGCTGGGCAGTCTGGTTATCCCGTTCGGCAACGAGCAACCACCTTATGCGCGCAATTCGGCGCTGACCAACTACGCCGATCTGCGCGTGCTGGCTGGGCAGACGCTGACGCTGGCGGCGGATACGCTGGCGCCCTACGGGCCGCAGAATACCGTGGTGTTGAACAACTACGGGTCGGTAACGCTACAGGGCGCCAGCGGCAATGGGGCGACGCTGCTGGTGGCCAATCTCAATGTCGAGCTGCTCGGCGGCGGCGTGG
>CAIWAJ010000565.1:0-2188 GCA_903910565.1 uncultured Rhodospirillales bacterium | reverse complement strand
CTTGTTTCAGCAGCCGGAATGCTCGGAAAAGCAACGCGGTGTTACCACCACTCTTGAAGGTAAAAGTCTTTTTGCTGCTTTTTCTTCAGAAAAAGAAGACCTTCCTTCCCGACCTGCCGCCCCGTCGCCAAACACGCCTGGAGCAAGTAGCCCCCCGTCGGCGCCTCCCAATCCAGCATCTCGCCGGCCACGAACACGCCCGGCCGCGCCGTCAGCATGAAATGCGCGTCCAGCCCCGCCCGCATCACCCCGCCCGCGGTGGAGATCGCGCGTTCCAGGCCCTGGGCGGCGGTGAGGCGGATCGGCACGGCCTTGATGAGGGCGGCGAGGTCGGCGCCTGACGCGCCGGCGTGCAGGGCCTCCTGCACCAGGCCGGCCTGCACGGCGTCGAGCCCGGCGGATTTGCGCAGGACATTGCCGATCGACTGGCCGCGCCGGTCGGACAGGCGGGACGCCAGGGCAGGGGAGGGGAGGTCGGGCCGCAGGTCGATATGCAGCGTCACCGGTCCACCGGCCGCGATGGCGTCGCGCAGGAGGGCGGACAATGCGTAGACGGCGCCGCCCTCGATGCCACCGGCGGTGATCACCGCCTCGCCGCGCCTGGTGTGGCCGGCGAAGCTGAGCGCGATGCGCTTCAAGGGCTGGCCGGCGCAGCGGGCGCGGAAGATCTCGGACCAATCGACCCGGAAGCCGCAATTGGCGGGGACGAGCGGCGCGATGGGGACGCCGCCGAGCCGCCGCACCCAGCCGCCATCGGCGCCCAGCCTGGGCCAGGAGGCGCCGCCCATGGCCAGCACGGTGACATCGGCGGCGAACACCGCCTCGCCCGCCGGCGTGGCCACACGCGCCCGGCCTTGCTCGTCCCAGCCCAGAAAATCATGGCGCGTCAACAGCTTGACACCCATCCCACCCAGCCGCGCCAGCCAGGCGCGCAGCAGCGGCGAGGCCTTCATGGCGGTGGGGAACACCCGGCCGCTGCTGCCCACGAAGGTCTCGATGCCCAGGCCGGCGCACCACTCCCGCAGCGCCGCCGGGGGAAAGGCGGCGATCGCCGGTTCCAGCCACGCCCGCGCCGCGCCGTAGCGGGCGAGAAACGCCTCCATCGGCTCGCCATGGGTGATGTTGAGCCCGCCGCGCCCGGCCATCAGCAGCTTGCGCGCGGGGGAGGGCATGCGCTCCAGCACCGTCACCGCACAGCCGGCCGCGGCCAGCACCTCGGCGGCCATGAGTCCGGCGGGGCCGGCGCCTATGACGAGGGCTTGATCCATGAGGCATGGTCTTGCTGGAAAGGAAGAAAGGCAAGGGAAGGGTGTTCTTTTTGTGAACAAAAAGAACCAAAAAAACTTTTTATTCCATTCATGCCGTTGGCGTACGCAGGGGGGATGGTGCGGAGTGGTACAGACCAGGCGGATAAAAGTTTTTTGCTTCTTTTTTTCAAAAAAGAAGCCCTTCCTTCCCTTCACCGTCCTCCGCTAGCATCGATCCCCAGAAGGCCCAAGGCCACGCAACGGGAGGATACGGAATGCGGGCCTACCTGGTCCGGCGGCTGCTGGCGCTTGTGCCGACGCTGTTTTTTGCCAGCCTGATCGTGTTCAGCACGGTGCGGATGATACCCGGCGACATCATCGACATGATGATCGCGCAGAATGACATCGGCTCGAAGGTCTCCCGCCAGGCGCTGGAGGCGGCGCTGGGGCTCGATCAGCCGGTGCTCACGCAATACCTGGTCTGGGTGAAGGCGATCTTGCTGCATGGCGATTTTGGCAAATCGCTGTGGCAGCAATCCCCGGTGCTGGAGGAGATCCTCACCCGTATTCCCGTGACGTTCGAGCTGGGCATCATGGCGCTCATCGTGGCGCTGGTGGTGGCGATCCCGATCGGGGTGATTTCGGCGCTGCGGCAGGATAGCTGGGGCGATTATATCGGGCGGTCGTTTTCGATCCTTATGCTCGCCGTGCCCGGCTTTTGGATGGGCACCATGGTGATGGTGTTCCCCTCGATCTGGTGGGGCATCTCGCCCGAGGTGAAGTTCGTGCCCTTCCATGAAGACCCCTGGGGCAATTTCATCCAGATGGCGATCCCCGCCGTCATCCTCGGCACCTCGCTCTCGGCGGTGACGATGCGGATGACGCGCACGATGATGCTGGAGGTGCTGCGGCAGGATTACATCCGCACCGCCTGGGCCAAG
>CAIWAJ010000564.1:0-4935 GCA_903910565.1 uncultured Rhodospirillales bacterium | reverse complement strand
GCTGATCCCCGGTTCGGATTTCCGGGTGTTCGAGAACAGCAGCCACTCCATCCGTGGCGACGAGACCGAGGCGCTGCTCGACGCGATCAAGGGCTTCATCGTCTACAAGACGCGCTGAGCATATGGCGCGGCTGGAATTCCGGGATATCCGGCTGCGCTTCGGCGCGGCGGAGGTGGTGGGCGGGGCGAGTTTTTCGGTCGGCGAGGGGGAGTTCGTCTCCGTCGTCGGCCCGACCGGCTGCGGCAAGTCGACGCTGTTGAATCTTGCGGCTGGGCTGTTGCAACCGAGCGAGGGGGAGGTGCGCGTCGATGGCACTCCCCTCGTCGGGATCAACCGCAAGGCGGGGTATCTGTTCCAGTCCGACAGCCTGATGCCCTGGCGATCGGCGCGGGATCACGTCGCGGCCGGGCCGGAATTCGCCGGCGCGCCGAAGGCCGAAGCGCGGGCGCAGGCGGAGGCCTGGCTGGCGCGGGTGGGGCTTGCGGGGCATGGCGACAAGTATCCGCACCAGCTCTCCGGCGGCATGCGCAAGCGGGCGCAGTTGGCGCAGACCTTGGTGCTCGATCCGCCGATCCTGCTGATGGATGAGCCGTTCTCGGCGCTGGATGTGCAGACCAGGCAGTTGATGGAGAACGAGCTTCTCGCGATCTGGCAGGCCAATCGCAAATCCGTGTTGTTCATCACCCATGATCTTGAGGAGGCGATCAGCCTGTCGGACCGGGTGATCGTGCTGTCGGCCGGGCCGGCGACGCGGCCGATCGCGGAGTTTGCGATCGAGCTTCCACGACCGCGGGATGTCGCGGAAATCCGGCTTACCCCGGCATTCCGCGCGACGGAGGAGCGGATATGGGCGGTTCTGCGCGATGAGGTGCTGAAGGCCTATCGGCAGGGGGCGGCGGCATGATCACCTTCTGGCGGGTGGTCCTGGCCGGGCTGATGCTGGCGGGGTGGCAGATCGGCAGCGAGACGGGGGTGCTGTCCCCGTTGTTTTTCGGGCATCCCGTGAAAATCCTCGATACCGTGGTGGCATGGGTGGTGAGCGGGGAGATCTGGCCGCATCTGGCGATCACCATCGCGGAGACCCTGCTGGCCTTTGCGTCCGGCACCATCACGGGGGTGGCGGCGGGGTTGTGGCTTGGGCTTTCCCCGCGGACGCGGGCGGTGCTGGACCCGTTCATCAAGGCGGCCAACGCGATGCCCAGGGTGATCCTGGCGCCGATTTTCGCGATGTGGTTCGGGTTGGGGGTGGCGAGCAAGGTGGCGCTGGGGTTCACGCTGGTGTTTTTCATCGTGTTCTTCAACGTGCTGCAAGGGGTGCGGGAAGTTCCGGCCCCGGTGCTGAACGGGGCGCGGATGCTGGGGGCGACGAAGGGGCAGTTGTTGCGGCATGTGTATCTCCCGGCGGCGTTGTCCTGGGTGTTCAGTTCGCTGCATGTCTCGGTCGGCATGGCGTTCGTCGGCGCGGTGGTGGCGGAGTATCTCGGGAGTTCGGCGGGGGTGGGGTATCTGATCCTCCAGGCCGAGGGGATGTTCGATGTCGACACCGTGTTCGCCGGCATCGTGGTGTTGACGATTTGTGCATTGGTGCTGGACGGCATCGTCTCATTCGCCGAAACCCGGCTTCTCGTGTGGCAACCCCGCGCCGATACGTCGCGTTCAACATGATCATCAAAGGAAACTCCGCCATGAAACTCACCCGCCGCGCCGTTCTGGCTACGACCGCCACGCTGGCGATGCCGGCGATTGCGCAGAGCCGGATCAAGCTGAAGCTCGCCGGGGGCGGGGTGGCGCTCTATGGCTACATGCCGTTCTTCATCGCGACCGGGCGGCAGTTGTGGCAGAAGCACGGGATCGATCCTGAAGTGGCGATGTTCCCCGGCGGCGCGCCGGCGATGCAGGCGGTGCTGGGTGGGTCCTCGCAGGTGGCTTGCGGGTATTACGAGCACACCATCCAGATGGCGGCGAAGGGGGCGAAGCTGACCGCCTTCGTGTTGCAGGCGCAGAATTCCGGGCTGGCGCTGGGCATCCGCAAGGCGCTGGAGGGCGAGATCAAGACCATCGCCGATCTCAAGGGGCGCAAGATCGGCGTTTCGGCGCCGGGGTCGGCGACGCATATGTTCGCGATGCAACTGCTCTCCAAGGCCGGGTTGAAGCCGACCGACGCGGCGGCGATCGGGGTGGGGACGACGCAGACGGCGCTCTCCGCCTTCGAGCGGGGCGATATCGACGCGCTCTCGCTGTTCGACCCGATCATGATGGACCTCGAGCAGCGCGGGCTGGTGAAGGTGCTGGCGGATGCGCGGGATACCGCGGGGAGCCAGGCGATTTTCGGCGGACCCTATGCCTCGGGCTCGCTCTACGGGGAGAGCGGGTGGCTGGAGAAGAACGGCGAGGCGGCGCGGGGAGCGGCGGCGGCGATTGTCGAGGCGGTCACGTTCCTGCGGGGGGCGGCGCCGGAGGAGGCGATTGCGGCGCTGGAGAAGGGGATGTGTTTCCTCGCGGCGCCGGTGTGCAATGCCGGGTTCAGCAAGAACCGCGAGGCGTTTGCGCATGATGGGAAAATCACCATGGCGCAGGCGGAGACGGTGCGGCGGATGCTCGGGAGTTTCAATGCCGAGATTGCCGCGGCGAAGATCGATCTGGCGGGGACTTTCACGTCGCGGTATGTCGACGGAATTTAGTTCGATATCGTAACAAAATCGGCGTGCGCGGGCGCCGCGGAACCGGGTGGTTTCGCGGGCCCGGCGCGTGGCCACGGCACGGGTGGGCGCGGCGCAGGGACGGCGCGGAAGGGCTGATCGCGCGGCGGAGCCGGAAAGGGCGCGCGGGCGGCGACGGCAGGAGCGCGCGCTGCCTGGGGCCGGCGGGAACGCCGGGGGCAGGCGGATTTCGGGCGTGGATCGGCGGCGGGGCGGGGCGCGCGGGGGCGCGATACGGCCGGGGAGGGGGCGGCGGGGAGATGTTCAGCGGGGGTGGGGTGGCCGGCGGCCAGGCGCTGCATGAGGGCGGAGAAGTCGCGGCTCATCTGCTGCAATTGCGCCCGCAGCGCGCGGCCGGCGGGGAACAGGCACCAGAACCAGGACGGCCCGGCGATGGCGGCGACGAGCATGGCGACGGCCTCGGCCAGGCGGAGCGCGGGATGCGGCTCGCCTTGGGTGGGCTCGGGGGATGTCGTCGGGTTGCTCATGACGGCAATCCTAGAGAATCGCGCAGAGGATAGCAAGGACTATTTTTGTGTTTTGTGGATTAATTTCGTAAATTCGGGGGCGACGGAGACACGACGCGCGCTGCCCGCTCGCGGTCGAGGGGTCAGGCGGGGAGGGCGATGCGCGACAGGTACGGGCGTGGCGTCGCCGCGGGGTCGGGCCTGACGAGGCCGCCGGCCTGGCGCTGGGCGACGGATGGGGCGATGCCGAGGTTGTAGATCGCGGGAAAACTGCGCGGCACCGCCTTGGCGACATCGAAGGGAAAATGCCGCCATGGCTCGTGGGCGCAGCCGAGCGGATCGCCTTGGATCGGGATGGGCGATGTGTCGCGGAACTGCACGCCGAGCGTGGCGAACTGGTCCTTCATCCACAGAAAGGCGATGTCGGAGAGGCCCGATTCGCCGTTGGTGAGCGGATAGCCGCCGCCGACATCGGCATGGGCGCCCGGGAAGATGCACTGGGTGATCCGCGCGTCGGGGTCCCAGAAGGTCGGGGTGAAATCGGGGCGCTGCTCGTCCAGTGCCAGGGCCTGGAAGCCGCGATCGACCTTGGCGCTGAGCCTGGTATCGGCGAAGCGGAACATGTCGAGCCGCTCGCCGCCGGCATAGGCGGGGATGCCGAGGGAGCCCACGGTGTCCCACACGCCAATGGCGGCGATGCGCGCATCGGGGATCAGGGCATCCGTTGGCGCGGCGGAGAGGAAGGCGGGCAGGTCGAGCACGGCCTCTTGCAGCCGGGCGTACCAGGGCAGTGCGGCGCCTTGCTGCCGCCGCCAGGCATTCCATACGGCGGCGCCGAGGCGATAGGCCTTGATCCGATCGTCCAGCGGAAGTTTGCCGGCATCGAGCAGACCCTTGGCGCAGATGAGCCCGCCGAGGGCGCGCGCGGTATAGGCGCCGCGGCTGAAGCCGGTGATGACGATGCGGTCGCCCGGGGTGTAGTTGCGGGAAATGAAGGTATAGCCGCGGACAATGCGGGCGATGATGCCGGCGCCGAGGGTGCCGCCGAGCATCTTGACCAGGGGATTGCTGGAATCGCCGACGCCGTGAAGATATTTGGCAACCTGGGTCGGCGCGTCGGCCGGCCCGTCGCGGCGCTCCTGTTCATTGGCCTGGAGCGGGGGGGACTGGTCATCCTCGCCGCGGAGATTGACGTAGAGGCGATAGACGTTGGTGGGCGTGGCCGGGGCGGCGGCCTCGTCGTCCTTGCCTGGACCGTTCCAGGTACCGTCAGCACAAAAAACGATGGTTTTCATGACGCGGCTCCTGAGCGGTTCATCTGTCGATATCATACCCCGTTCACGTGGAGAGCCGAAACTCCGGGTCGTGTCGCCAGTGGGGGCGCAGATTGGAAACCAAGCGTGCGGGGAAGGAAGAGTGTTCATTTTGTGAACAAAAAGAACCAAAAAAACTTTCTATTCCGTTCCATGCCGTTGGCGTACGCCATCGCGGATGGGTGGGGGCGCTAGGCGCCAAGGGGATAAAAGTTTTTTGCTTCTTTTTTTCAAAAAAGAAGCGCTTCCTTCACTTCGCGCCTGTTTTTCGGGTTCTCGCGTGATCTGAGGACAGAATGGAAAGCCGGCTGGCGTGCCAATCCGGCGCCGCCGTTCGATCGGCTGTGGCGCTAGGCGACGCGGGCAATCCGTGGCGCGGGTGCGCGCCAGTAGCGCGCGGTCATGGCCACTTCGACCTCCAGCTCCCCGCCATCGGCGATGGTGAGCACCGCGTC
>CAIWAJ010000563.1:0-1954 GCA_903910565.1 uncultured Rhodospirillales bacterium | reverse complement strand
GCGTGCAGGCGGTCCCATTGGTCGGGGGAGCGGGCGAGGTTGTAGAGCGCGGCGCCGAGTCCGTTCACGGTGGTGTCGACGCCGGCGGAGAGCAGGGCGCGCACCAGCAGCGGGGCTTCCTCGTGGGTGATCGCGCCGGCATCGGCGGCCTCGTGGATCATCATGCCGATGGAGCCCGGGCGCAGACGGTCGCGTTGGGATTGCCGTGTCGCCCATTCGGCCAAGTGCGGGAGTTCGGCCAGCGAGGCGGCGAGCAGGGCGTTGTCAGGTCCCATGGAGTTGAAGACGAAATTACCGAAGGGCAGCAGGTTTTCCCGCCCGCCCGGTTCCATGCCCAGCGCATCGGGGAAGACGCCGAGCGGGTAGGCCTCGGCGATATCGGCGATGGCGTCGATCTCGCCCTTGGCCAGCAGGCGCTCCACCAGAGCGGCCGCCGCGGCCTCGAAGCTGGGGCGCAGGGCGCGCACCACGGCGGGCGCCAGCGCCTGGTTGAGCACGGCGCGGCGGCGGGTGTGGATGGGCGGGTCCATCTCCAGGATCATCGAGGGGCCGCGCAGCGGCGGGTGCACCTTGTAGTCGCGAATGCCGACGCCGCGGCTGGAGGGGAACTCCTCCCAGTGCATCAGCATGTGATGCACCTCGGCATGGCGTCCCACGCCGTAGGCGTTGATGGCGGGCAGCCACACGACGGGGGCGGTTTCGCGCACGGCGGCGTGGCCGGGGTAGGGATCGTCGAAGAAAGCGGTGGAGAAGGGATCGAGAGCCAAGCTTGGGACGGTGGTCGTCATGGGGGCTTCCTCGGTGGGCACGCAATCGCGGTTAGGCGTTCATGGGTCCGTTTGCCGTTCGATCGTCCAGGCGCCCCGCATGCGACTCAGAATGGTAAGAAATCTCTGGGTGGAATAGGCCGCGCTGTTCGCGGGCATGATCTCGATTTCGGTTCCCAACTCGACGCGATCATTATCGAGCCATCGACGGAAGTTGAAGTAAGCGCGGTTGTTTTTGAACGAACCTGCTTGCTCCCACTCCGGCCTTGGGCCGACGGCCGACCAGAGTCGGACGCCGTCGAACGAGTTGCAACAATCCCAGGCTTCGACGACCACGAAGCGGGTCCCATTCGGCGAAAAATGGGGCTCTCCGCCGATTTCCGTTTCGGCGCCAGTGACATCGTCGATCCAAATCGTTTCTCGGCCCTCGCTATAGGACACGGCCACGATGAACCCGTGATGGCTTTGGTCATACTGCCGGAAGATGAACGTCGGGCAGTGGTCTGGTCTCCTCTCGCATTCCGTGATGAATCCCTCGGCGTCTCGGTCGTCGACGTCTCGGAACACCACAGTCCGTTGCTCCGCTTGGAGGGACAGGGTCGGTCCATCGCGCTGCACGCGTCCACGCGCCGCCGAAATGGCGTCCGCCTCGGCCCGGCGCATTGGGATGAATGTGTTACCGTCGCCTACAGGCGCGGTCGCAGGCTGCGCCGTGGCGTCGCCGGCGAGTACTCCGAGTACGGCGACAGCGCCAGCGATCGCATTCCGGATCATGCGCGCTCGCTAGCCCGCATTTGCCTGAAGAATATAGTTCACCCCGGTATCCCGCGTCGCCTTCCACCCCCCCCGCAGCGGATCGGGCGTCATCCCCGCGATATCGGCGACGCGCAGCCCTGCCGCGCGGCAAAGCGCCCCAAGTTCGGCGGGAGTCAGGAAGCGCGCATGGTCATGCGTGCCGACCGGCAGCAGGCGCAGCACGTATTCGGCGCCGAGTTTGGCGACGAGGTAGCTGCGTTTGGTGCGGTTGAGTGTGGAGAGGAACAGGCTGCCATCAGGCTCCAACAGCCCGGCCAGCACCGCGACGAAGCGGGCGGGGTCCGGCACGTGCTCGATCACTTCGAGCGCGGTGATCACCGGGAAGCGTGCGTCTTCGGCCAGCAGATCCTCGGCGAGGCCGGCGCGGTAGG
>CAIWAJ010000562.1:0-7422 GCA_903910565.1 uncultured Rhodospirillales bacterium | reverse complement strand
GGAGGCGACCACGGCACCGTCCGCCGCGGCGACCGCGCCGGCCGCCTGGGCGGGGGAGCGGACGCCGAAGCCGATGGCGATCGGCAGGTCGGTGTGTTTGCGGATGCGGGGGATGGCGTCGGCGAGTTCGTCGGCCGAGGCGGTGCGGGTGCCGGTGATGCCGGTGATGGAGACGTAGTAGACGAAGCCGGAGGAGCCGGCGAGGACGAGGGGGAGGCGGGCGTCATCGGTGGTGGGGGCGACGAGGCGGATGAGGTCGAGCCCGTTGGCCTTGGCGTCGGCGGTGATCAGGTCGGCTTCCTCGGAGGGGAGATCGACGATGATCAGGCCGTCGACCCCGGCGGCGGCGGCGTCGGTGCAGAAGCGCTTGGTGCCGTAGGAGAGGATGGGGTTGAGGTAGCCCATCAGGACGATGGGGGTTTCGTTGTTCTCGGTGCGGAATTCGCGGACCATGGCCAGGGTGTGGGCCATGGTGGCGCCGGCGTTCAGCGCGCGCCGGCCGGCGAGCTGGACGGTGGGGCCGTCGGCCATCGGGTCGGTGAAGGGGCAGCCGATCTCGATCAGGTCGGCGCCGGCGGCCGGCATGCCGCGCAGGATCTCCATCGAGGTTGCGGGATCGGGGTCCCACGCTTCGAGGAAGGGGATGAGGGCGCCGCGGCCCTCAGCCTTGAGCGTAGCGAATCGGGCGGCGATGCGGCTCACAGGGTGACTCCAAGGGCTTCGGCGACGGTGAAGATGTCCTTGTCGCCGCGGCCGCAGAGGTTCATCACGATGATCTGGTCCTTGTCCATCGTCGGCGCGAGTTTGCGCACATAGGCCAGCGCATGGGCGGGTTCGAGGGCGGGGATGATGCCCTCGGTGCGGGTGCAGAGCTGGAAGGCGTCGAGCGCCTCGGTGTCGGTGGCGGCGACGTATTCGACGCGCTTGATTTCGTGCAGCCAGGAATGCTCCGGGCCGATGCCGGGATAGTCGAGCCCGGCGGAGATCGAATGGGCCTCCTGGATCTGGCCGTCCTCGTCCTGCAACAAATAGGTGCGGTTGCCGTGCAGCACGCCGGGGCGGCCGCGCGAGAGGGAGGCGGCGTGGGCGTGGGTGTCGAGCCCGTGGCCGGCGGCTTCGACGCCGATGAGGCGGACCGATGCGTCATCGAGGAAGGGGTGGAACAGGCCCATGGCGTTGGAGCCGCCGCCGATCGCGGCCACGCAGGCGTCGGGCAGGCGGCCCTCTGCCTCGTGCAGTTGCACCTTGGTCTCCTCGCCGATGACGGACTGGAAATCCCGCACCATCATCGGGTAGGGGTGGGGGCCGGCGACGGTGCCGATGATGTAGAAGGTGTCGCGCACGTTGGCGACCCAGTCGCGCAGGGCCTCGTTCATCGCGTCCTTCAGGGTGGAGGCGCCGGAGGTGACGGGGATGACTTCGGCGCCGAGCAGCTTCATGCGGAAGACGTTGGGCGCCTGGCGGGCGACGTCGGTGGCGCCCATGTAGACGGTGCAGGGCAGGCCGAACAGGGCGCAGACGGTGGCGGTGGCGACGCCGTGCTGGCCGGCGCCGGTTTCGGCGATGATGCGGGTTTTGCCCATCCGCTTGGCCAGCAGGATCTGGCCCATGCAGGAATTGATCTTGTGGGCGCCGGTGTGGTTGAGCTCGTCGCGCTTGAAATAGACTTTTGCGCCGCCGATCGACTTGGTCAGGCGTTCGGCGAACCAGAGCGGGCTGGGGCGGCCGACGTAGTTTTTCAGGTAGGCGTCTAGCTCGGGCTGGAACGTCGGGTCGGCGCGGGCGGCGGTGTAGGCCTGCTCCACCTCGAGGATGAGGGGCATCAGCGTCTCGGCGACGAAACGCCCGCCGAATTCGCCGAAGCGGCCGCGCTCATCGGGGCCAGACCGCAGACTGTTCGCACCAAACGACTTGTTCAAGACATCACTCCTTACCGAGCGCCCGTCATAGCAAGCCCTATGGGCGGGGCAAAGCCCGGGGGGTGCCGTTGAGCACCGCGTCGAAGCGGGGGCCGATATCGGCTTCGTAGACCTGGTAGCGCGGGATGGCATAGGCCGGCCCGCCAATCGGTGCGACCCGGCCGCCGAGGGCGAAGGCGGCGCGGTAGCCCGCTGCCTGGGCGGCGGCTTCGAGCGCGGGGTCGTGAATGCCGTAGGGCCAGGCCAGCATGTCCTGCGGTCCGCCGAGGTGGGTGGTGAGGGTTTTGCGCGGTTCGTCCAGTTCGCGCGCCACGAATTGGGCGAAATCGGCCGGCGTTCTGGTTGTCCGCTCGGTGTTGAAGTTGGGGTGGCTTGAGGTGTGGGGTTCGCAGTCGATCAATCCGGAGGCCTGCATCTCCGCCAGTTCCTCCCAGCGCAGGTAGCTCCCGCGCCCGATTCCGGGTGGGTTGAGGAACAAAGTGGCGTGGAAGCCGTGGCGTTTCAGGATCGGGAACATCTCGGTGTAGACGGAGCGGTGGCCGTCGTCGGCGGTGATCGCGACCGCGTGGGGCGGGAGAGCCTCGCCGGAGATCACCGCGTGCAGATCCAGCACCGCGAGGCCGCGCTCGGCGATGCGGGCCATCTGGGCGGCGAAGACCGCGGTGCTGACGGTGGTCGCGCCGGGGGAGCCGGCGGGGTTGAAGCGGTGGTAGGTGAGGATCGAGACCGTTGGTGTCTCCGCCATCGCCGGGACGGCGGCGAGGAGTGACAGCACGAAAAAGACGAGGCGCATTGCAGCTCCCTTGCTGGTGGCGCGGCGGCGGGGGGGCTAAAGCTAGCGCATGACATCGCATCCCGACACCTCATCCTGGTCCCCCCGCACCCTCGCCGCGCAGGCGCTCGGCGCCATCGATGAACCGAGCCGCGCGCTGGTGCCGCCCATTCATGTCGCGACCACCTTTATCCGCGACCCCGACAACGCCTACAGCTCCGGCAATATCTACGGACGTCCGGACAACCTGACCGTCCGCGAGGCGGAAGCCATTATCGCCACCCTCGAAGGCGCCTCGGCCGCGCTGGTGCTGGGCTCCGGCATGTCGGCGGCGACCGCGGTGTTTCTCTCGCTCAAGCCCGGCGACCACGTGATCGCGCCCGAGGTGATGTACTGGGGGCTGCGGCACTGGCTGCTGCATGAGGCGACCGACTGGGGGCTGCGGATCGACCTGGTCGACACCACCGATCTCGCCGCCCTGCAAGCGGCCATCCGGCCCGGGGAGACCAAGCTGATCTGGCTCGAAACCCCCTCCAACCCGATGTGGACCATCACCGACATCGAAGCCGTCGCCACCCTCGCCCATGCGGCCGGGGCGCGCGTTGCGGTCGACTCCACCTGCGCCACGCCGCTGCTGACCCGGCCGCTGGACCTCGGGGCCGATATCGTGATGCACTCGGCGACCAAATATCTCAACGGCCACTCCGACGTCATCGCCGGGGCGCTCGCCACCCGCGCGCAGGACGAGTTCTGGACCCGTATCCGCCGCACCCGCGCCATCCTCGGGCAGATCCTCGGACCGTTCGAAGCCTATATGCTGATCCGCGGCATGCGCACCTTGCCACTCCGCGTCAAAGCCGCCTGCGAGAACGCCATGGACCTAGCACTCCGCCTCTCCAACCATGCCCAGGTCGCCGAAGTGCTCTACCCCGGCCTGCCCAGCCATGCCGGCCATGACATCGCGCGGCGCCAAATGACCGGCGGGTTCGGCGGCATGCTCTCCATCCGCGTGCGCGGCGGCGAGGCGGCCGCCATCGCGACCGCCGCCCGCGTGACGCTGTGGAAACGCGCCACTTCACTCGGGGGCGTCGAGAGCCTGATCGAGCATCGCGCCTCGATCGAGGGGGCGGGGTCGCCTTGCCCGCCTGATCTTTTGCGGCTGTCGGCGGGGATTGAGGATCCGGAGGATTTGTATCGGGATCTGGCGCAGGCTTTGGGGGGGTAGGAAGGAAGCACGCAAGCGCTTCTATTTTGAAAAAAAGAAGAAAAAACATTTATTCCATGAATTTTGTTGATAAATCGTAATGAAATGGGCGTGATTCGGCGATGGAGCCAGGACTGATTTTTTGAAGAGATGGGCTTCGCCTTGCGGGTTTGGCTTGGGGGCGGCGCTTTGATGGGCGCTTGGATGCGCAATGGTGGGGGTTTGGCGGGGGCGTGACGCGGTGCGCGCGGGCGCGGTGGTGCGGGGCGCGCGTGCGTTGATGCGGGGCGAGCCGGGAGTGCGGGGGATGACGGAGTCCGGGCGTTTGCGGGGGTGGGGCCGCGCGCGTTGGGGTTCCTCGGGTTCGATCTCGCCGGCGGCGAGGCGTTCGAGCAGGTCGGCGAAGCGGGCCATGGTGACTTCGATGTAGCGCCAGGCGGCTTGTTGTTCGCTCCGCCGTGCCGCGCCCGGCAGAATCCGGCCGAGCAGGGCGGCGAACCAGAGCGCGAGGGCGCTCAGGCGTCGCGCCATGGCGGCGGCGTGCAGCACGGAGGAGGGGGCGGGATTGCTCATGGCGGTGTTATAGCGGGTGTGACAGATAATGTCAAACATAAAAACGTCTAGTTAGTAAATTTTTCACTCTCTGCGACAGCTCTCGTTGGGAGCGGCCGACGCCAAACGGATAAAAGTTTTTTGCTTCTTTTTTTCCAAAAAAGAAGCGCTTCCTTCCTTCTACCCCCGCCAATTCCGCGCAGAGAAATCAAGGAAGAAGGAGGGCGAAGCCCGCCAGGGGAGGGTCGTGCGCTTGGCGACGAAGGTGGCGTTCTGGTGGAGGACGACGTAGGCGGGGTCGTCGCGTTCGCAGATTTGCAGCATGCGGGCGAAGACCTGGCGGCGTTCGGCCATGTCGGTGCCGGTTTCGAGGGCGGTGGAGAGGCGGTTCATCTCGTCGTTGGTCCATTCGCCGTTGGCTTGCTGGGCGCCGTTGGGGCCGTGCTGGTTGACGATGGAGGAGATCGGGTCATCGGAGGTGGGGGAGTTGGACCAGTCGCGGATGCCGCGGGGGCCTGATTTGTCGAGCACCTGGGCCCAGTTTTCCTTGACTTCGAGGATCAGGTTGAGGCCGGCGTCGCGGCAGAATTCGACGATGATCTGGGCGGTGGCGAGTTCGGCGGTGTAGTAGTCGTTTCGCGCGCGGTAGACGATCGGCTCGCCGTTATAGTTGGCGGCTTTGAGGAGGTCGCGGGCGCGGGCGGGGTCGTAGGCGGGGACGGACCAGCCGGGGACGAACATGGGGCCGTAGAATTCCCATTGCAGGCCGGGGGGAACGCGGGCGCGGCCGGCCCAGATTGCGTCGACGATGGCCTGGCCGTCGATGGCGTGGGCGATGGCGAGGCGGACGCGGGGGTCGATGAGGGCGGGGTGGTGTTTGTCGAAGGCGAGGATGCGGTGGTTGGGCACCAGGCCGCCCTGGACTTCGAGGCCGGGGGTTTTCTCGATGCCGGCGATCTGGTCGGGCGGGATGTCGCAGGCGAACTGGACTTCGCCGGATTGCAGGGCGGCGATGCGGGCGACGGTTTCGGGGATTTCGAGGAAGCGGAGGGATTTGAGCGGCGGGCGGCCGCCCCAGTACTCGTCATGGGCGTCGAGGCTGAGGGCGGAGTCGGGCTTGAAGTCGCGCAGTTTATAGGGTCCGCTGCCGATGGGGGCGTTGCGGTTGGCTTGCCAGGAGCCGCGGTCGCGCCAGGCGCGGGCGGCGACGATTTGGCTGCCGCCGGCGGCGAGGCGGCCTTCGAGTGTGAGGTCGGGGGTGCGGTTGACGAAGCGGATGGTGAGGGGATCGACGATCTCGACCCGCTCGAGGGCGGGGAAGTAGCGTTTGGCGACGGCGCGGACGTCGGCGGGGAGGGTTTCGTCGCGGGTGCGTTCGGGGCCGAAGGAGAAGGCGACGTCTTCGGCGGTGAGAGTGTCGCCGTTGTGCAGCTTTACGTTGGGGCGCAGCGCGAGTTCGACGGTGCGCGGGTCGATGCGGCGCCAGGCGGTGGCGAGGCCGGGGACGCGTTCGAGGCCGGCCTGCTGGTTGCGGGCGATGAGGGTTTCGAGGATCGAGCCGGTCCAGCGCTCGGAGGCGTTGGAGGATTGTTCGCGGAAGACGTCGAGCACGCCGGAATTGGTGATTTTCGCCACCGCGACCGAGATGGCGGGGCGGGTGTCGGCCTGGGCGATGGCGATGCGCGGCAGCAGGGCCGCCGAGGCGGCGAGGGCGGCGCGGCGGGGCAGGGCGGGCATGGGCTCAGCGCTTGGCGGCGCCGGGGGCGGAGGAGAAGTGCTTCTCCAGCACCGATCCCCCAAGGGAGATGACCAGGCAGGCGAAGAAGAAGACGGCGGCGGCGAAGACGTAGCCTTCGGCGGCGAGTCCGGTCCAGGCGGTGTCTTTGAGGGATTGGCTGACGACGCCCATGAGGTCGAACAGGCCGACGATGGAGACGAGGGTGGTGTCTTTGAAGAGGTCGACGGCGATGTTGATGATGCCGGGGATGGAGAGGCGGAGCGCCTGGGGCAGCACGATGAGGAGGTTGACCTGGGCCTCGTGCATGCCGAGGGCGCGGGCGGCCTCGGACTGCCCGGAGTCCACGCCTTGCAGCCCGCCGCGGATGGTTTCGGCCATGTAGGCGCCGGTGAAGATGGTCATCACGATCAGGGCGCGGACGAGGTTGTCGACGTTGACGCCGTTGGGGAGGAAGAGGGGAAGGAGGACGAGGCCCATGAAGAGGACGGCGAGGAGGGGCACGCCGCGCCAGAATTCGATCAGCACGGTGGAGAGATAGCGGATCACCGGCCATTTCGAACGGCGGCCGAAGGCGAGTGCGATGCCGATGGGGATGGAGCCGCCGAGGGCGACGAAGGAGATCACCACGTTCAGCATGAGGCCGCCCCAGTCATTGGTGGGGATGGCGCGCAGGCCGAAGATGCCGCCGATCAGCAGGATGGCGTCGGCGATGGGGACGAGGACCATGAGGCCGAGCAGCCACCAGCCGCGGCGGCGTTGCGAGAACAGGGCGCCGACGCCGAAGACGACGAGCAAAGCGAGGCCGAGATGGACGCGCCAGCGCTCGCCCTCGGGGTAGACGCCGTAGAAGAACAGGGCGAAGCGCGCCTTGATGAAGGCCCAGCAGGCGCCGGTATCGGCGGCGGAGCAGGCGGCGCGGTTCACCGCATCCCACACCGCGTGGGTGAAGGCCCAGGAGAGGAAGGGGGGGACGACCCAGGCGAAGAGGGCGATCATCAGGAGCGAGATGATGGCGTTGCCGCGGGAGCCGAAGAGGGCGCGGAGGATTTTCATCGGCCTTGCAGCGCCAATTTGCGGTTCCAGTGGTTCATCGCCAGCGAGGTGATGAGGTTCACCGCGAGGAAGACGCCGAGCACGATGGTCATCACCTCGATGGCCCGGCCGGACTGGTTGAGCACGGTGCGGGCCATGATTTGCAGGATCTCGGGATAGGCGATGGCGGCGCCGAGCGTGGTGG
>CAIWAJ010000561.1:0-7814 GCA_903910565.1 uncultured Rhodospirillales bacterium | reverse complement strand
CCTCGCCGCCGAGGAGGCGCGGCTCACCGAAGAGGAGGCCGCCCACCCGCCGCGCATCGAGGCCGCCCGCGCCGCCGCCATCGCCGCCGCCGATGCGGTGCGCACCGCCGAAGCCGCGGCCAATCGCGCCACCGAGGAGGCGGCCGAGATCGCCGCCCGCCATCGCGCGCTGTCTGAGGCGCATGGTGCCGCCCAGGTTCGCGCTCGCCGCCTCGCCGAGGCCGCCGCCAAACTCGCCAGCGAAATCGCCCAGGTGCAGCGCGACATCGTCGATCCCGCCCGCGTCGCCGCCGCCGAGCAGGAGAGCACCCAGGCTGCCGCCGCGCTCGCCGCCGCCGCCGCCGCGCTGGAGGCCGCCGAGCGGGCCCGCGGCGAGGCGATTCAGCAGGCCCAGCAGCGCCGAGCAACCGCGCAGGAGACTGCCCGCAAGTTGCGCGAAGCCGCCGGCCAGGCCGCCGAACAGGCCCGCCGGGAAACCGCCGCCGGCCTCGCCCAGGCCCGCGAGGCCGCCGCCACCGCCGGCTCCGCCCGCGCCCGCGTCGCCGCCCAGGTGCAGGCGCTCACCGAGGTTCTCGCGGTGCGCGACGGCGAGGCCTGGCCGCGCATGGTCGATCAGCTCACCGTGCCCGCCGGGTTGGAAGCCGCGCTGGGCGCCGCGCTCGGCGAGGAGCTCGACTCCGCCGCCGATGTCGGTGCCGCCCGCCACTGGCGCGCCCTCCCGCCGCTCGACCCGGTGCCCGCGCTGCCCGAGGGGGTGACGCCCCTGGCCAGCCTCGTGACGGCGCCGCCTGTGCTGGGCCGCGCCCTCTCGCAGATCGGCCTCGCCGAGGACGGCGCAGCCCTGCAGGCGCGGCTGCTGCCTGGGCAGATGCTGGTCTCCCGTGCCGGCGCCGTGTGGCGCTGGGACGGCTACACCATCAAGGCCGGCACCCCGACCGCCGCCGCCGTGCGGCTGCAACAGCGCAACCGCCTCGCCGGCCTCGCCGCCGAGCTGGAAACCAGCCGCGCTGCCGAGGCCGCCGCCATGGCCGCGCGCACCGAGGCTGAATCCCGCGAACGCGCCGTGCGTGGCGAGATGGAGGCCCGCGAGCGCGAGGCCCGCGCCGCCGCCGACGCTGCCGAAGCCGAGGCCCGTACCGAGGCCGCCAGGCTCGAGACCACCGCCAATGCCGCCGACCAGACCGCTCGCGCCACCCGTCGCGCCGCCGAGCAGCGGCTCGACCAGGCCCGCAGCGCCGCCGCGACGCTCACCAGCCGGGCCGCCGCCGCCGCCGCCCGCCTCGCCGGCCTGCAATCCCAGGAAGCCCGCCTCACCGCCGAGCATGCGGAGGCGGCCGGCACCCTTGCCACCGCCCAATCCGCCCTCGCGGAGCTCGCCGACCCCGCCGCCGCGCGCGCCGCGATGGAACGCGCCCGCGACGTCCTCGCCGAGGCCCGCGCCCAGGAGACCTCCGCCCGCGCCACCCAGGACGGGCTCGAGCGCACCGCCGCCGGGCGCGGCCATCGCCTGCGCATCATCGCCGCCGAAAGCGCCGGCTGGCGCGAGCGCGCCGGCGACGCCGCGATCCGCGTGATCGACCTCACCGCACGGCGCGACATCGCCAGCCGCGACATCGCCGCCCTCGCCGCCCAACCCGATGCGATCGCCGCCCGCCGTGCCGCCGCCTTCGACCTGCTTGAACAGGCCGAATCCGCCCATCGCGGCGAGGCCGAGCGCCTGGTCCGCGCCGAGGCCGAGGCTGGCGAGGCCGATCGCGCCGGCCGCGCCGCCGAAGCCGCACTGGCGGCCGCCCGCGAGGCGGTACTGCGCATGGAAAGCAGCGTCACCCAGGCGAATGCCGCCTGGGGCGTGGTGGAGGAGCGCATCCTCGAACGCCTCGCCGCCGATGCCGCGCTCCCCGATGCGGCGCATGACACCGGGCCGGACGCCGAGGACAAGCTGCGCCGGCGCCACGAGAAGCTGCTGCGCGAGCGGGAGGAAATGGGCCCCGTCAACCTGCGCGCCGAGATCGAGGCCGAGGAAATCGGCGGCCACATCGAGACCATCATCCGCGAGCGCGAGGAACTCTCCACCGCCATCGCCAAGCTGCGCGGCTCGATCGGCAGCCTCAACCGCGAGGGCCGCGAGCGCCTCTCCGCAGTGTTCGAGCAAGTGGACAAGCATTTCCAACTGCTGTTCTCCCGCATGTTCGGTGGCGGCCGCGCCCATCTTTCCATGGTCGGCTCCGACGACCCGCTGCTGGCCGGCCTCGAAATCTTCGCGCAGCCGCCCGGCAAGAAACTCGCCACCCTCTCGCTGCTCTCCGGCGGCGAGCAGGCGCTGACCGCGCTCTCGCTGATCTTCGCCGTCTTCCGCTGCAACCCCGCCCCCGTCTGCGTGCTCGACGAGGTGGACGCGCCGCTGGATGACGCCAATGTCGAGCGGTTCTGCACGCTGCTCGAAGACATGGTGCGCGAAACCGGCACCCGCTTCCTCGTCGTCACCCACCACCAGCTCACCATGGCCAGAATGGACCGGCTTTACGGGGTGACGATGCAGGAGCGCGGCGTGTCGCGGCTGTTGTCGGTCGATCTTGGCGCGGCGGCGCAGATGGTGCTGACGCCGGCGGTGGCGGCGGAGTAGAAAGCAAGCGCTTCTTTTCGAAAAAAGAAGCGAAAATTTTTCTATCCGTTTAGTTCGTTGTTTCCCGAGAGAACCACGAAGCAAACGGATAAAAGTTTTTTGGTTCTTTTTTTCAAAAAAGAACCGCTTCCTTATCCCACCGCGCTTAGCCGCTCCCCTGCCACAGGCCCAACCGGGTATTCGACGATCCCGGCGATCAGGTCGATCTCCAGGCACTCCGTGCCGTCATGCGGCGGTAGTGCCAGCACGGCCCGGCCATCGGTCCAGCGCATCAACCGCTCGCCGCTCGCCTCGTAGGCGTGGAGTCCGGCGAGGCAAACGCTGCCGTCGAGCGGCAGGTCCGTGCCGGCGAAACGGATCGCACCGATCGCGACGCCGAGACGCCGGCGATCGTCGCGGCTGGCGTCGATCTCGCTGGGCACCACCGCGCGGGAGACGAATACCACCTGGCGCGTTCCGGCCCGCACCAGGGCGACGAGACGATCCGTGCCGGAGTGCTCAAGGCGCCGCCCATCGGCGTAAAGCGCGATGTCGGGGTCATCTCCCAGACCGTAGCCGAGCGACGCGGCCCGCTCGGCGAGCCGTGTGCGGGCTGCGGTCAGCGCCGGGCCGCCGAGGGTGAGGGGGGCGCAGGAGCGCTCGTCCCAGCCGCGGGCGGAGAGATCAGCCAGCAGGTCCGGGTGCAGGGCCCGCTCGCCGGTCACGCCCGCGAACAACGCGCGGTTGCCGGTGTCGAGATAGCTCTCCGCGGCCAGACCTTCGGCCAGCACCAGGTCATGCGCGTCCAGCTCGACATGCCAATAGGTGATAACACCCTCCGCCGGCGCGCGGGTTATTGTCATGCCGTTGGCCAGCAGATAGGCCGGCACCAGGGCCGCGCCGGTCCACACGGCGTGATCGGGCGAGACGATGAGGTCGCGATGCGGCAGGCCGGGCCCGAAGGTACCGGCGGCGATGCGCACCGGGGCCACCTTGTCGGGCGCGGCGTGGCGCGCAAGGTCGACCCGCGTGCTACCAATCCACACGATGCGGCGCAACCGCCGGCCGCTTGCCACCGGCACCAGGTCACCAACGGCCAGCGACTCCACCGGACGCTCGCCGGCCTGCGTGAGGATGCGTGTGCCCTGCGCGAAGCAGGGCGCGGCGTCGTTGGCGAAGATGTCAGTCCCCGTTTTGGCACCATCCTGCGTCGCGGCAAAGCCGCCCGGGTGATAGCCGGTCACGGCGATATCAAGCGTGCCGGACCCGAGCATGGTGCCGACGGTGATGGTGCCGCCGGTGGTGGGGTCGACGTTGGGGGTATAGTGGATCGAGCCGGGGACGAACCCGGCATTGACCAGATCGATCCGGTTGTCGGTGGGGCCGAGACCGAAGAAATCGCTGATGGTGCCGCTGAAACTCACCGGCGACATCAGCCGCAGCTTTTCCGCCGATGTCGGTGCGGTGCCCAGATTGCCGACGCCGAAGTCGAAATTGACGAACCCGGTGTTGCCGTTGTCGAGCTGCAGGGTGGAGGACGGCGAGAGCGCGTAGACCCCGCGGCCGGATAGCACGGCGTTGATTTCGAGCGTCGCGCCAGCCTGGCTCAGCGTGCCGTTGCTGGTCAGCCCGCCCGCCAGCACGGTGCCGCCGTTGCGCAACGTGCTGTCATTGCTGTTGACGACGATGAGGCCGGCGCCCTCGACGACGCCGCCGAAGCCGAGCACCAATTCGCCGGGAAATGGATCGGAGGCGCCGAGGACCAGCTGCGAATTGGAGAGCGAGACCGTAGAGCCCTGCCAGAGATCGAGCGTTCCGCCCGTATCAACCAGCGAGCCGCCGCCGCTGATATTGAGGTAGCCAGAGGCCGCGCCTTTGATAAGGGTGGGCGTGACGGCAATGGTGCCGTTGCTGAGGTTCTGGAAGCCGCCGAGATAGACGGCGCCCGAAACCTGCGCGCTGGCACCGCTGCCGATCGACAAGGTGCCGTTCGAATCACGGCCGATCACCAAGTCGCCATTGTCGGTGAGATTGCCGCCGGGTTGCAGGTTTACCACGCCCCCGAATGTGCCGGCCGTGCCGTTGCGATTGCCGATCGCGAGGCCAAACCCGATATCCGTGATCGCCGCCGCCGAGCCGACGATGACCGAGCCGCCATTGCCCACCGTCAGCGTGCCGCTGCTGCGCTGGGCGACGATGAGCGGGCCGCCGCCGGTATCGAGCGTGGCGCCATTGCCTTGGATGGTGACGTTGCCGGTCGCCGCGGAATTGGCGCTACTGCCACCGCCGATGATCATCTTCGCGGTGTTGAACAGCTCGCCGGTGCCGAGTTGGATGATACTCGCGTTGTCGTAGATCGTGCCCATGCCGCCGCCGCCGACGGTGAGCCAGGCGAGGCCGGACGACCAAATCGTGCCGGTGCCGGTGATGGTGTTGCCGGCAACGAGGGAGGGTGTCGGCGTCACTGCGCCGAGGCCGATGTTCCACTGAGCGTTGTTGTTGAGGTAGACGGAGCCCGATGACCCGCTGGTAACGCCCAGCATGGCGAAGGAGGCCTCGGTCAGCGTCGCGCCATCCATGACGTTGACGTTGCCGTTGCCGCCGCCGGGGAAGCTGACGGTGCCGAGCGGGTTGACCGAAAGATTCCCGCCGCCGACCAACAGGCCACCGGACATCGTCGTCGAGGGATCGCCGCCGGCGTCGGTGTAGGTGGTGTTCGGGCCGGCGATCTGCAGATTCGAGGCCGGGTTCTGGGCGCCTGATAGCAGAGAGCCGCCGATCTGGGTATAGGTCGTGGTCAAGTGGCTGGGTATCGTGCCGTAGGTCGTGGCGGTATTGGTCTGCGAGATCACGCTGGTGGACACAGTCAGCGAAGCGCTGGCGTTCTGCCCGATCACCAGATTGCCACCCGACGTCAGAGTCCCGCCGTAGATATTTCCGCTGCCCTCGACATCGAGCCCGACGAGGCCGGCGCCGTAAGTGAACGACTGCACGCCGGAAATCGCGACCACACCGGTCGGGTCGATCGAGAAATCGCTGCTCGCGCCACTATAGAGCCGCGCCGTGGTGAGGGTGCCGCCGGCGCCGATCTCGACGCGTCCATCATTGCCGGCGAAGCCGCCGCCGACGCCCTGGCCGGGAAGTGCCGAGAGCGTGAGGGGGGCGGTGACCAACAGCCGCGCGAAGGGGTCGCCGAAGACGACCGATCCGACGGTCTCCGCCGTGCTGACCGTGAGCACGTATTTGGTGAAATTGCCAGCCACCGCAGCGTCCGCCCCGGCGGCGGTGAGCGACATCTGCGCCGTCTGATATTGGCCAGGTATGCCTGCGGCCCCCGTGCCGCCGGTCCAATTGGCGGCTGACCAGTCGGTGGTGGCGCCATTCATGACGCCACCCCAGGCCGCGATAGTGCCGGTGACGGCGATGGTGGTGCCGCCATTCACCACGTTCTGGCTGTTGCCGAGGGTCACCAGCGTGTCGGAACCGGCGCTGATCAGCTTAAAATTGCCGGATGCCGCGCCGTCGACAGTGCCGGTGCCCACCACCAGTTCGGCCGCCTGGAAGCGCAGCCGCGCCACCTCGGTGGTGCCGCGGTTGATGGTCAGCACGTCCGGCCCGTAATTCGGGTCACTGCCGTAGGTGTAGGTGAGGCCGCTCGGGTTGACGCCGACGAGCTGGATGGTGTCGCCCGGGCGGAAGCCGCTGATCCGGGCAAAATCGTTCTGCAGCACCGTCGTGGTGATGGTGCCGACATTGGCGTAGGACGGCAGGACGGTGTTGGCCTCGACCTTCATCACCCCGTTGGCGTCGCCGAAATTGATCAGCTGCGCGCCGGGTAGGTTCGTCTTGTCGTCCAGCGTCGCGCCCGAGGCCCCGCCCAGCAGGTTGATGACGCCATTGATGCCGTTCATCCGGGCGTTCAGCTGATCGACCGCCGCGCCATGGCCGCCATAGACCAGCATGAAACCGTTGTTCGAGAAACGCGTCGAGCTGTTGGCATCGCCGTTGACGGTGAGGGCGCCGCCATTGTTGATCAGGGCGCCGGTGAGGCCGAAGAAGCCGCCGGCGGTGCCGAGCTGTGCGATGTTCAGCGTGGCGTGGCCACCCGGCATCACCCAAAACTGGCCATCATTGCTCACCGTGCCAGTCGCGTTGATCGACATCGACTCGCCAGTGCCGGCCTGCTGGATCTGCGCATTGCCCGTGTTCTGCGTCAGCTGCATGCTGAACGGCGTGCTGCCCGACAGGTTCAGCACGGCGTTGTTGCCGAGGGTGATGCTGGTCGAGTCGATCAGGCTGTCGGTGAGGTTGATCACCGTGCCCTGCCCGGGCGATGGGCCGTCTCCGGCGGTGACCGTATCGCCGGTAAACGCCACGTCAGTCAGGGTCAGCGTGTCGAAGGGCCCGGCGATCTGGATCGTGTTGTTGGCGCCGTTGGCCAGCGTGCCGGGCTGGCCAATCACGTCGAGCGTCACGCCATTGCCGATGGCTCCCGCGGGCATGACGACGGTATCGCCGTCCTGGGGAAAAGCTCCGCCGACCCAGTTGGCTGGATCCATGGCGTCATTGGGATCGGTATGGAGGCTTTGCTTGCCAATCCAGGTGACCGTCGCCATGGCCTACGTCCTTATAGGCAATTGGGTTGATCCGCGCGCTGTGGTCGGGCGAGACGGTGAACCATAAGGGGCGGTTCTACAGCACGCATAACCACGCGATCAGCCTGAAGCCGGCGCGGCCGGGCGGGCCGCCGGTGTGGCTGGCCGGGCAGGTTGAGGTCGCGATCAGGCGCGCGGCGCGGATCGGCGATGCCTGGCTGGTGGTGCCGGCCAGCACGCTGGCGGCGACGGTGCCGCTGATGGCGCATTACCGGGCCTGCCTCGCCGAGTTCGGCCGCACGGCGGAGGAATTTCCGATCACGCGGGAATGCTATGTCGGCACCAGCCACGCGACGGCTTGGGAGGAGTGCCGGGAGGCGCTGGAATATAAGTACGCCTCCTATGCGGCGTGGGGGATGGAGAGCCCGTCCAAGATGATGGATTTCGCGGAGTTTGCGCGGGACCGGTTCATCATTGGGGATGCGGTGTCGGTGAACGAGGAGATCGCGCGGTATCGCGAGACGCTGGGGGTGAACCACTTCATCATGCGGGTGCAGTGGCCGGGGTTGGCGCAGGAGCGGGTGTTGGGGTCGATCCGGAGGCTGGGGGGGATTTTT
>CAIWAJ010000560.1:0-6175 GCA_903910565.1 uncultured Rhodospirillales bacterium | reverse complement strand
CACGAGCTCTCCGGCGGTCAGCGCCAGCGCGTGATGATCGCCATGGCCCTGCTGCCGGAACCCCGCCTCGTCATCGCCGACGAACCCACCACGGCGCTTGACGTCACCATCCAGGCGCAGATCCTCAAGCTGCTGCGCGAACTCGCCACCGAGCGCGGCGCCTCGGTGCTGTTCACCACGCATGATCTCGGCACCGCCTGGGAAATCTGCGACCGGGTGACGGTGATGTATGCGGGGCAGGAGGCGGAGACCGCCGAGGTCGCGGATTTCTTCGCCCGTCCGCGGCATCCCTATACGGCGATGCTGCTGGACAGTCTGCCCACCCAGGGCTCGGCGCTGAAGGGCATTCCCGGCGATGTGCCGAGCCCGTTCAGCCCGCCGGGCGGGTGCCGGTTTCATCCGCGCTGTCCGCGGGCGAGCGAGGTTTGCCGGGCGCGGCATAACGAAACCGCCGAACCGGCGCCGGGCCATCACGTGCGCTGTCATCATCCGCATCTCTGGCCCGCCGCATGAACGCCCTTCTCGACATAGCCGCGCTCAACCGCCATTTCCCCATCCGCAACGTCTGGGGCCGCCGCACCGGTTGGCTGCGGGCGCTCGATGGCGTCTCGCTCGCCATCGCCAAGGGCGAAATCCTCGGCGTGGTCGGCGAATCCGGCTGCGGCAAGTCCACGCTGGGCAAGACCATCGCCGGCATCCATCAGCCCAGCTCCGGCCATGTCCGCTTCGAGGGCAACGAGATTGCCGGCCTCTCCCCCTCCGCCGGACGCGCCCTCCGGCGCAACCTGCAATACTGCTACCAGGACCCCGGCGCCTCGCTTGACCCGCGTTGGAAAATCGGCACCTCGCTCGAGGAACCGCTGATCGTCCACACCGGCATGTCCCAGGCCGATCGCCGCACCCGCGTCCGCGAGACCCTCGCCGCGGTGAACCTGCCCGAGCGCCATCTCGACCTCTACCCCCATGAAATCAGCGGCGGCCAGCAGCGGCGGGTGGGGTTGGCGCGGATATTGATGCTGCGGCCGAGCCTGGTGATCCTCGACGAGCCGACCTCGGGGCTCGATGTTTCCGTGCAGGCGGTGGTGCTGAACCTGCTGCTGGAATTGCGGGCGGCGTTTGACCTTACCTATATGTTCATCAGCCACGACCTCTCGGTGGTCCGCCTGTTCAGCCAGCGCATCGCGGTGATGTATCTCGGGCGGGTGGTGGAGATCGGCGAGACGGAGCGTGTGTTCGCGGCACCGGCGCATCCCTATACGCGTTCGTTATTGTCGGCGGTTCCGATCATCGGCGGGCGCCGGATTGTCGAGACGTTTGCGCTGGAGGGGGAGCCGCCGAGCCCGGGGGCGATTCCGTCGGGTTGCCGGTTTCGGACGCGCTGTCCGCTCGCGGATGCGGTGTGTGCGGCGAGCGATCCGGCGGACCGGGTGTTGGCGGATGGGCGGATTGTCGCGTGTCATCATGTGGAGAGGCGGTCATGAACAAAGTTGCCATCGTTACCGGCGGCGCGCGGGGCATTGGGCGGGGATGCGCGCATGCTTTGGCGGAGAAGGGGCTGGATATCGCGATTGTCGACCTGCTCCCCGCTGAAGCGGAACGCACCATTGGCGAACTGACCGCGATGGGCCGCGTCGCCCGCTTTTATGCGGCTGACGTGGCGGAGTATGCTCGGGCGGCGGAGGTGGTCGGGCAGATCGCGGCCGATTTCGGACGGATCGACGTGCTGGTGAACAATGCCGGGCGGGGCAACCCCAAAGGGATATTGGAGATCAGCGAGGAGGAATTCGATCGGACGATCGATGTGAACCTCAAATCCTGCTTCAACTACATTCAGCCGGTGGTGCCGGTGATGCGGGCGGGGGGTGGGGGGCGGATTGTCTCGATGTCCTCGCTGAACGCGCATTCCGGCGGGGTGACGGCGGCGGTGTCGAAATTCTCCTATGCGGCGGCGAAGGCGGGGATCATCGGGTTGACGCGGGCGCTGGCGAAGGAATTGGGACCGGAGATCGCGATCAACTGCGTGTGTCCCGGCGTGATCGAGACCGAGTTGGGCAATTCGCTGACCAAGGCGCGCGGGCCGGAGTTGATGACGGGGATCGCGCTGGGGCGGCTGGGCACGCCGCGGGATGTGGCGGGGCTGGTGGCGTTTCTGGCGACGGTGGAGCCGAATTTCATCACCGGGCAGGATTTCATCATCGACGGGTTTCAGTTCAAGGTGTGATTTTTCCCGGAAATCCGGGTATGTTTTGATAACGAAACAAATTAGACGTGCGCGTGCATCGCCATTCGAGCGCGCGGAACGGCGATGCAGGGCGGCCGGGCGCAGCGCCATAGCCACAAGGCGAGGCTGTGCATCGGGCGCGCGACCGCACGGCGGACTCGGGTGTACCGCAGGGACCAGGGCGCAGGTACGGCGACGTAGACCGGGCCCTCGTCGTCCTCCGCCATATCCGTCGCAATCGTGGCGTCCTGCCATTCGGCATCCGACACCGGCGGCCACGCCAGATCGGCTGCCGCGAAGCCGTTGATAATACGGAACAACCAGGCGAGAATCCGCAGCAACTCCCGCACCGTTTCGGGTGCCAGGGCCTCGGGGCCGACGGGGAGGGTTGCGCGCTTCATGACCATCATCCTACGCTTATGCCTGGGGTATGTCAAGAACAAAATTAGAACTAGAGCATAAATTCCGCGTCGCGCGGCCCGGGCGTGCGGGGGGTTGTCCGGTGCTGGGGTTGGCGCCACTCTGGCGGCCTCACACCGCGGGGAAGATGGACATGGGACTTAAAGGGATCACGCTGCGCCTGGCACTGGTGCTCGCGGCGGGGCTGATCGGCACCACCGCGCAGGCGGACCAGCTCGCCGACATCAAGGCGCGCGGCACGCTGATCTGCGGCACGCTGACCAATATCGAGCCGCTCGGCTACCAGGATGCGCAGACCCGCCAGATCGTCGGCTTCGATGTCGATACCTGTGCCGCGGTGGCGCGCCAGCTCGGGGTGAAGCTGGAGCATAAGGGCATCGCGCTGGAGCAGCGCATCCCCGAACTCGCGCTGGGCCGGGTTGATCTCGTGGCCGCCGCGCTCGGCTACACCAAGGAGCGCGCCGAGCAGATCGCCTTCACATCGGCGCATTACCAGGTGCCGATCCGCGTGATGGTGAAGACTGCCGCCGGCATCAACAGCTTCAAGGATCTCGAGGGCAAGCGCGTCAGCGCGGTGACCGGGGCGACGACCGAACTCTACGCCAAGCGCGGCCTGCCCAATACCCAGGTGGTCTCCTTCCAGACCGGGCCGGCCGCCTTCCTCGCCTTCATGCAGGACAAGACGGATGGCTTCAGCACCTCGCACACCGCGGGCCTCGGTTTCCTCAGGGAGACCAATGGCCAGGGCAAGTTCATCAATGACAGCCTGGCCTGGGAGCCCACGGCGCTCGGCGTGAAGAAGGGCGAGGCGGCGCTGCTGGCGGCGGTGAACGGCGCGCTTCAGGCGATCGAGGCGTCGGGCGAGCTCGATGCGATGTGGAACAAGTGGTATGGCCCGGCTTCCAAGTTCCCCTTTCCGCGCGAGAAGAAGCTGACGCCGATCGAGGCGTTCATGAACTGACGCCTGGCCGCGCTTGGGCATGGCAGGCTCGCTGCTCGCGGCGCCCGATCACCGGGCGTTGCTGTCGGGCGGGCTGTGGCTGACCGGCCTGCTGTTCGTGATGAGCTGGCTGCTGGCGGTGCTGCTGGCCTGCGGCATCGCCGGCCTGCGCGGCAGCCGTTTCGCCGTGCTGCGCGCCGTGGCTGGGGTGGTGGTGGACTACCATCGCAACGTGCCGGGGGTGGTGCAGATCTTCGTCTGGTATTTCGGCATCTCCGCATTGCTGCCCTCGGGGATGCAGCGCTGGATCAACCGGCATGACGGCGAGCTGCTGCTGGCCTGGATCGCGCTGGCGCTCTACGCGGCCGCCTATATCAGCGAGGACCTCCGCAGCGGCTTCCGCGCCATCGCGCCGGGGCAAGGCGAGGCGGCGGCGGCGCTGGGGCTGACGCCCTGGCAAACGGCGCTCAAGGTGCTGCTGCCCCAGGCCGTGCGCGCGGCGCTGCCGGCCCTGGTCAACCAGACGCTCGCCCTGTTCAAGGCCACCACTTTGGCACTTACCATCGGGGTGGTGGACCTGCTGGGCGCCGCGGTGCAGATCGAGAACCAGACCTTCCGCACCTTCGAGGTATTCGGCATCGTCTCGGTGGCCTATCTCGCGGGCTCCTGGGTGATCATGGCGGGCGGCTACTGGCTCAACCGCCGCTTCGCCGTCGTTACGGCGCGCTGAGGCGGGATGCTCGACATTCTCCGCGACTACGGGCTGCAACTGCTGATCGGCCAGTATCCCGCCGGCCCGCTCGGCGGTCTGGCGCTGACGCTGGTGCTCTCGGTTTCCGTGCTGGTGCTGGCGTTTCCGCTCGCGGTCGTGGTGGGGGTGGCCCGAGGCTCGCGGCGGCCTGCCATCGCCGCCGCCGCCGCGCTCTATGCCAACGCCATCCGCGGCTTGCCGCTGCTGCTGGTGGTGTTCTGGAGCTACTACGCCTTGCCCCTGCTGGTCGGCGCCTCGTTCAGCGCGGAGCGGGTGATGGTCTCGGCGCTGGTGATCTATGAGAGCGCCTATCTCGGCGAGATCGTGCGCGCCGGCATCGCCGCCCTGCCGGCGGGGCAGGCGGAGGCGGCGCATTCGCTCGGCCTCGGGCGCTGGGCGACGCTGCGCAAGGTGCTGCTGCCGCAGGCGCTGTACAACATGATCCCGAGCTTCCTCAGCCAGTTCATCGTCGTGCTGAAGAATACCTCGGTCGCCTATGTGATCGGCGTGAACGAGGTGACCAACCAGGCCTATCAGATCAACAGCCAGCTGCTCTCCCGGCCCTTCGAGGTATTCGCCATCCTGGCCGCGATCTATTTCGCGCTCGCCAAGCTGCTGTCCCTCGGCGCCGCGCGGCTCGATCGGCGCATCGCCGGCTGAACCGTCACCCCCGGCTGGGCGACCACCCATAGGCCTTGGCGCAGGCGCCGCCCATCAGCATCGCCCGCTCGCTTCCGCTGAGCCGATCGGTGAGCAGGAAGGGCTTCACGCCCTGTTCGTAGCTGAGGATGGCGGCGGCGCGGGTCCAGTCGGTGCCCCACAGGCAGCGCTCGAAGCCCCAGGCATCAAAGAGACGGGCGAGGGGGTCCCAGATGTCGGGGTAGGGGTAGGGAAGGTGGGAGAGGGTGCAGGCGCCGCTGATTTTGATCACCACGTTGGGGCGGCGGGCGAGGGCGATGACCTTGGGCAGGTCGGCCCAGGGTTCCGCCGGCGCGGGGGGGACGCGGGGCTGGAGGAGGCCGAGATGGTCGAGGATGATGGAGGTGTTGGGGTTGCGGTCGATGACGGCGGTGCCGGCGTCGATATTGCCCCAGCAATGCAGGTTGACGGGCATGGAGTGATGCGCGGCGGCCTGCATGATGCGATCGAGGCCGGGGTGGTCGGCGCCCCAGAGGCCGTCATTGGGCATCATGATGCGCACGCCGACGGCGCCGGGCACGCGCTTCCAGGCGGCGATGACGTCGGAGATCTCAGGGTCATCGGGGTCGAGCGGCTTGACGATGCCGAAGCGGCCGGGATGGGCGCGCTGCACCGCCTCGGCGTAGCTGGCGTCGTAGCCGTAGAGGGAGAAGGCGGAGATGAAGATGGCGCCATCGACGCCCACCGCGTCCATGGCGGCGATCATCTCATCGCCGGTGACGTGGGCGGGCCAGTTGGGCACGCTGCGCCAGGGGCGGGCAGGGGTGTTTGCCTCGTAGGCGTGGACCTGGCTGTCGATGATCATGGCGGCGCCCTCCGTTTGGCCGCGAGTTTGGGCGGGGGGCGGGGGGTTGTCCAGGGTGAGATGGGCGATGGCGCGTTATACAGGATCAACTGCGTAAATTGACCGTATTGACGATTATTACATGGTATATCGACTTGACGATTAAGTAATGGCGCAGTTTTGTGCAATCGTTACCGAATATCGGATTGTCCGCCATGCGTACGCCGCCTCTCGGTCCCGCCGTTCTGCTGGCATTGCTGAGTGTCCGTCCGGAAGGTTTTCGAATCATTTGAATTCTCTTGCCCGGCTCGATTGATGTGTGAGTCGATGCCTCGCACCTAAGAGTCCGTCCGGTAGGTT
>CAIWAJ010000559.1:0-10711 GCA_903910565.1 uncultured Rhodospirillales bacterium | reverse complement strand
GGTGGGGAATTCGACGATCAGGTTTTCGACTTCGAGGAGGGGCATGGGTCAGCGGAGCCTGGGGTTGAGGGCGTCGCGGAGCCAGTCACCGAGGAGGTTGATGGCAAGGACCATGGCGGCGAGCATGAGGCCGGGGAAGATTGTGATCCACCATTCGCCGGAGAACAGGAAGTTGTTGCCGATGCGGATGAGGGTGCCGAGCGACGGCTCGGTCGGCGCAAGGCCGACGCCGAGGAAGGAGAGCGTCGCCTCATCCAGCACCGCGAGGCCGAGATTGAGGGTGGCGATCACCAGCACCGGGCCCAGCACATTAGGCAGGATATGGCTGGTCATGATGCGCCGCGAGGAGAGGCCGATCACCTGCGCCGCCATCACGTATTCCCGCCCGCGCTCCACCAGGGTGGAGCCGCGCACGGTGCGGGCGAATTGCGGCCAGCGGGCGATACCGATGGCAAAGATCAGCACCCAGATTTCCATCCGGTCATGGAATTCGCGCGGCAGGGCGGCGCGCAGAATGCCATCCACCAGCAACGCAATCAGAATCGCCGGGAAGGTAAGCTGAACGTCGGCGATGCGCATCAGCACCGCATCCACCGCGCCGCCAAGATAGCCGGCGACGAGGCCGATCGCGGTGCCGAGGGAGAGCGCGAAGGCGATCGCCAGGGCGGCGACGAAGATCGAGACGCGGGTGCCGTACATGATCGCGGAGAGCAGGTCCCGCCCCTGGTCGTCGGTGCCGATCACGTGGCTCGCATCGCCGTCGGCGATGAAGGCGGGGGGACGGAAACTGTCCATCAGCGAGAGGCTGGCGAGGTCGAACGGGTTATACGGCGCCAGCAGCGGCGCCAGCACGGCGCCGCCGATGCATATCGCCAGCACCAATGCCGATACCACTGCAACCGGGTTGCGGCGGAAGCTGTAGAGGAAATCGCTGTCAAGGAAACGGGCGAGCGCATGCATCAGTGCCGCCCTCCACGGCCGATCCGCAGGCGGGGATCGACGGCGTAATACAGCAGGTCCACCACGAGATTAATGACCACGAACAGCACCGAAATTAGCAGCAAATAGGTCGACATGACCGGGATATCCGCCACCGCGATCGACTGGATCAGCAGCAGGCCCATGCCCGGCCATTGGAACACCGTCTCAGTGACGATGGAGAAGGCCAGCAGCCCGCCGAGTTGCAGGCCCACCACGGTGATCACCGGCACCAGCGTGTTGCGCAGCGCATGGCCGAAATGGATGGCGCGCTGCGACAGGCCGCGGGCGCGGGCGAACTTGATGTAGTCGCTGCGCAAGACTTCGAGCATCTCGGCGCGCACAAGGCGCATGATCAGCGTCATCTGGAACATCCCGAGCGTCACCGCCGGCAGGATCAGCGCCTTGAGGCCGGAAAATGTCAGCAGGCCGGTGCTCCAGCCGCCAATCTGCACCAGGGTGCCGCGGCCGAAGGAAGGCAGCCAGCCCAGCAGCACCGCGAAGACAAGGATCAGCAGGATGCCGATCAGGAAGGTCGGCAGCGACACGCCGATCAGCGAGAGCACCATGAACACGCGGGACAGCAGCCCGTTGCGCTTGATGCCGGTATAGACTCCCATCGGCACGCCAACGCTGAGGGCTAGCAGGGCGGCGACCAACGCGAGTTCCAGCGTCGCCGGCATGCGCTCCAGGATCAGGCCGCCGACCGGCTTGGCGAGGCGGAAGCTCAGGCCGAACTCGCCGTGCAGCGCGGCCCACACGAAGCGGCCGTACTGCACCCAGAAGGGCTGGTCGAGCCCGAGTGCCTTGATCAGCGCGATACGCTGCGCCTCAGTATAGTCCTGCCCCAGCATCTGCGAGACGGGATCGCCGACATAGGCGAACATGGCGAACGAGATCGCTGCCACGGCAAGCAGCACAGGGACCGCCTGGAACAGGCGGGCGATGATGAAAGCGAACATCGATCAGGCGCCGGGATGGGTCACAGGGGTCACTCGCGGGTGCGGGATACTCATATGTCAGCGCCAGAGCGCTGCAAAGCCCGCCGTCATCCGGCGTGGGTGCTGTCGCTCTCGATCCACTCATTCACCAGCGCGAAGCCAACCCCGAGCAGCACCGGGCCGAGGAAGATGCCCAGCAGGCCGAAGGTGAGCGCGCCGCCGAGCACGCCCAGCATCGTCAGCAGAAAGGGCAGATCAGCGCCACGGGCTATGAAATACGGACGGATCAGGGTATCGGCGCCGCCGATAACCGCGACGCCGTAGATCATCAGGCCAATGCCGAGCGCCATATGGCCCGAGGCCATCAGCCAAAGGGCGGCGGGGAACCACACCAGCGGCGGCCCGACCGGGAGCACTGCGAGCCCGCCGGCGATCACCCCCAGCAGGGCGGCGCGGGGAACCCCGGTCACCCACAAGCCAATCGCGGTCAGCGCCCCCTGCACGACAGCGGTGCCGAGAATGCCATAGACGACGCCGCGGACGGTCGCCCCGGTCACCTCGATCAATCGCTCGGCGCGGTCACCGGCGACACGGTGGACGATCATCGTCATCCTCTGAGCGAATTGCTCGCCAGAGGCGTAGGCGAAGAAGGCGACAAACAAGGAAAGCAGGAACAGCAGCACGCCATTGGCAAGACCGAGCAGGAATTGGAGCCCGAACTGCGCAGCGATGCCAAAGTAAGGCCGGAAAAACATGACCATCACGGTCAGATCGGTGGCCCAGGTATCCCACAATCCGCCCAGGGTAGGCCCGACGACCGGAACATCATACACCCAGGCCGGAGATCCTGGCAGACCTGCGGCCAGCGCATCCTGCACCGCGCGCTCAATCTGCGCGACATCGGCTGTCCCAGACGGGGCGGCGAGCGCGAGCGGCAGAACGACCACGATGGCGGTGATTGCGACCATCATAGCGGCGCCCCCGGCCCGACCGATCCCGAGCCTGGCACGCACCTGGAGGTAGACCGGCCAGGTGGTGTAAGCCAAGATACCAGCCCAAAGCAGCGCCGACGTGAATGGCGCCAGCACGACCATGCAACCAATCGTCACACCGCCCATCAGCAGCCAAAGCAGGATACGTTCGGCGCTCATCATGGGCAGTCGTTCTCTCTAACCATTGCGCAAACCGGCCCACCCGAACACGATACCGCGGATCATCCGCAGGCCAACGCGGGTGGCGCGGGAGTTGTTGATGTTGCCACCTTTGCTCTTACCAACCCGGGGGTAGAAGGTGATCGGGCACTCGACAATGCTGAGCCCGGATTGCATCGCCATGTCCAGCAAATGGGCGTTGAATTCGAGATTCACAGACGGATCAACCGCGGCCAGCAGTCGCGGCAGGCTGGCGCGCCGGACCATTTTGTAGGTGGTACCGACATCGGTAATGGTGGTGACGCCGAGGTGCTTCGCCTCCAGCAGCTTCCCGACATACATGTTGCCGTAATACATGAAGGTGCTGAGCTGGGTTCGCCGCTCCCGCAGGCGCTCGACGGTACGGGTGCCGTTCACGATATCGGCGTGCGGGATATAGGCCAATAGCTTGTCGATATCCTCGGCGCTGAAGGTGCAATCCCCCTCGCACAAGACCACGAGCTCGGTATCCTCGAAGCGCCCGGCCTCCTCAAGGCAGCGGAAAACGCAGCGGCCGTAGCCTGGCTTCAACTCGTTGAACGTGATCGCGCCCGCTTCGATCGCGCGTGTCTCGGTTGCATCACGGCTGTTGTTGCTCACCACGATGACGCGCCGCACGAGCGGGTGGGTGGCGAAATCACGCACAGCATCGGCAATGCTGAGTTCATCGTTATAGGCGGTCAGCGCCACCGTCACGTGGCGATCCGTCACGGGGTCATTGCGCAGCCCATCGGGATGGCGTTTCAGCGGGAGCAGCACCAGGAGGTCAAACAGCACCATCGCCGCACCAAAGAAGGTCGGCACGCCGCTGTACCAAGCAATCCATTCATTGATCGGCATGAGCAGCGAATTGAGGCCGAACAGGCGGCGCGGGATCACGAGGGTGACGCCGAACAGATAAAACACGATGCCGGCGGAGAACAGCAGGATGCCGTAGAGCAGGAACGGCACCCGCAGCAGCGGGCGAAACAGGCGTTCAGGCATTCCGGTGCGCCCCTACTGAATACCCTGTGTATTGCCAGACGCATAATCCGCGCAGGTCAGTGGCACCTTGATCCCGGTGTTGCGAAAATCCTGCGCGAATGCGATCGCCTTGGGTACGTTGTTGACTGCCACCAGCAGCGCCAGCACGGCCATTGACGCCGACAGGGCCCGCGTCGTCGCGCGACCTTGGCTCGCCGCCCGTGCCAACCCGGCTGCGAGGGCAAAAACGATCATCAGCAGGTGCGGCGTGTAGATGAACAAGCTGAGCCGGAACTGGAAGCGGGTGTGCAGAACCACGTTGAACGCAAACGCAATCAGCAGCGTTGCTGTCAGCCAGCGCATCGAGCGGTCCCGCATCCCGGCGATGACCCCACCCACGAGTAGCAGCGTCCATCCGGCGACTGCGGCCATGCCAACCAACGAGAAATCCGGCGCACGGAAGTCACGCATCTCCCATCCCTCGGGGAGAGGCACCCAAACATAGGACGGCGCGATCACAACAAACTCTAGGAATGTCAGGAGGATCTGGCCGACTCCGGCCTTCTCCGAAAATGTCTGCATCCAGTAGACGTGCTTCAGCCATCCAATCGGATCGCGCACCATCCCGTAAGCGTCGCTGTGCCAGATGCCGAGCAAGAGAACACCGAGCGGTAGCGCCAGCCATAGGCCGAACACCGTTGTGTTGCGCAGCGCTATCGTCAGGCGTTTGGCACGCACCCAGATCGCCAGCTCGACGATGAAGGCTTGCACCACGTTGGTGATGGTTACCGCGAAAGCGACACCGGCGACGAGATAGCGCCACTTGCCGCCCACATCCGGCCGCTCCATCCGGAGCGCCGCGAACATCCAAAGAGCGGCCAGGCCGCACGCTGTCGGGCCGTAAGTCTCGGGCACCATAGAAAAATAAAGCTGGGTGGCCGCCACCGCGTAGAGCACGGTGAAGGGCAAAGCGATCGCCCTCGCGACATTGAGGGCGCGGTTGAACAGGAAGAATATCGCTACCGAAACCGCGGCGACCATGGCCATCAGAAGACCCGCCGCGGCCTCTGGTGTGGGGCCAAGCAGGGTGATGAACTGCACGATAGGACGGAGCAGCAGAATCAGCGGATGCTTGACCCCTCCCATCGACATCGGTGAGAGCGAATACGTGCACAAATAGAGCTTGGCATCGAGGTCGAACGCAAAATTGTCGGCGAGACCGTAGTCGCTCGCTGCCAGTTGCAGGGCCAGCCACGCGTAGAACGAGCCGAAGAGCGCGCCAATCAGAGTGGCAAGGCGGATATCGGCCATGCCGATGGGGTTTGATCGAGCGCGCATCGGCAGTCTGGTCTCCCGTGACGTGGTATGGCCGCGTCACCGCGGCATTGCTGGCCAGCGGCCGAGCGGAAACAGTGAGATACCATACACTGTGCCGGTGGAAAATTCGCCGTCCCCAGGCAGTTGAAGGCATGGTGATCGTCCGCACGACACGTTAGCCTTGCAAGCGGAGGGCTACTGTGACGCAGGATGCGGTAGATCGGTACTTTTCCGCGGTTGGGCCGCTCCGCGCCGAGCCGGATGAATTGGCGCGGCTGGACGAGGCGGCATATCTCAAGGCGATAGGGGCGCGGATCTTTCAGCTGCGACGGCGGCTTGGCATGACCCGGTTCATCTTGGCGGAACAGGCGAAGATTTCGGAACGCTACGTCGCGCAGCTCGAAAACGGCCGCGGCAACGTATCCATCCTGGTACTGCGCGCACTCGCCCGCGCGCTTGGCACCACGCCAGTCGAACTACTGGACGCCGAGTTCGCCGTCGCGATCGGGCGCCTCGCCGCGGGACTTAATCCCGACGATATGGAGGAGGCGCATGGCTTGCTCACGCGCCATTTCACTGCGCGGGCGAGGGGTGGACGAGAGCGCCGAACGCTGCTCATCGGATTGCAGGGTGCAGGGAAACGAACGCTCGGCGCCGGTCTTGCCAGCGCATGCGGGGTTCCGTTCATCGATCTCGATTCCCTGATCGCGGACGCGCCAAGCCGCCGCGCGGTTCCGCGCGGCTTCGGCCTGCTGGAGCAGCGGGCGATCGACCGCGCGATTGCCGAGAATGACGCGGCGGTGTTTACCGCCTGGGCCGCACTGACAGCGACTCCGAGCAGTTTCAGCCAGTTGCAGCGTTACTGCCGCATCATCTGGCTGCGCGCCGCGCCAGAGGAACATCTCCGCCGCGCCGGGGTGTTCTCGACGCTCGGCATTCGTGCCGGTAAGCGGGCGATCTTCGATCTCAAAACCATCCTCGCCGCGCATGAACATATGCTGGTTCGCGCCGATCATGTGCTCGACACCACAGGCCTCACCGCGGCGGAAAGCCTGGACCGGTTGATACGCCTCGCTGAACGTACTTGACCTTCTACCTCAGCCGATCCGCGTGACATCCACGGTGACGGCATGGTTGAGCGGGCCATGGCCGCCACCATAGCCTGGAGCAGCCCTTATCGCGGCCATGACGTAGGCGCGGGCGCGGGATACCGCGTCATGCATCGGCATCCCCTGCGCGAGCCCCGCGGCGATAGCGCTGGCCAGGGTGCAGCCGGTGCCATGGGTGTGGACGGTGGCGATGCGGCGGGCCGTGAAAGCCTCCACCCCTTCCCTGGTTGCCAGCAGGTCCACCAGATCGTCGCCTGGCAGGTGACCGCCCTTCAACAGTACCGCAGGCACACCGAGATCGAGCAGGGAGGCAGCGGCATGGCGCATATCGGCCTCGCTGCTGATACGCAGGCCGGTCAGCACCTCGGCCTCCGGCAAATTCGGCGTCAATATCGTCGCCAGCGGCAACAGGCGGTGCCGCAGATGGTCCACCGCGGAGTCGGCCAGCAGGCTGTGCCCGCCCTTTGCGACCATCACCGGGTCAACCACGATCGGAAGTCCGGTTGCGCGCGTGGCGAGCATGGTGGCAACAGCCTCGATCGTCGCGGAGTCGCCGAGCATGCCAGTCTTGATGGCGTCGGCGCCCAGATCATCGAATACGCTGGCCATTTGCAAGTACAGGAACTCGGGGGGCACCGGGTAGACACCCTGCACGCCCAATGTGTTCTGTGCCGTCAATGCAGTAACCGCAGTCATCGCGAATGCGTCGAGCGCGGTGATGGCTTTGATGTCAGCCTGGATGCCCGCCCCGCCCCCGGAGTCAGAACCGGCGATGACCAGCACGCGGCCCTGCATCAGGCAGCCACCGCGGCGATTTCGGCACATAGGGCATCGACGATGCGGGTCACCTGTGCAGTGCTCTCGCCCTCCACCATCACCCGGATCAGCGGTTCGGTACCGGATTTGCGGATCAGTAGCCGGCCAGTGCGAGTGAGTTCCGCCTCCGCCTCGGCGATCGCCGACTGCACGGACGGCTTGTCGAGCGGCGAATCTCCGCTGAATCGCACATTCTTGAGCAGTTGCGGCAGGGGGGTGAAGACATTGCATACCTCACTTGCCGGCTTGCCTGCCTCCACCAATACCGCGAGCACCTGTAGGGCGGCCAGTAGTCCGTCGCCTGTTGTGGCGTAGTCGGACAGGATCATATGGCCGGACTGCTCGCCGCCGACGTTGAACCCCTCCGCGCGCATCTTCTCCACCACGTAGCGGTCTCCTACGGCGGTGCGATGCAGCGCCAGGCCGCGGCCGTCAAGGAACCGCTCGAGCCCGAGATTGGACATTACAGTGGCGATGATCCCTCCACCGGCCAGCCTTCCGCTGTCCCCCCATGAGCGCGCAATGAGGCCCAGTACCTGATCTCCGTCGATAATTGCGCCCTTCTCGTCAGAGAGAATGAGCCGGTCCGCGTCGCCATCTAACGCGATGCCGAGATGGGCACCATGGCGGAGCACCTGCTCGGAGATGAAGGCCGGCACGGTCGAACCGCAGTCACGGTTTATGTTGAACCCGTCGGGTGCGACGCCGACCGCCACCACATCGGCGCCAAGTTCCCACAGAACCTGCGGGGCGACCTTGTAGGCGGCGCCGTTAGCACAATCGACGACGATCTTCAGCCCGTCGAGCCGCAAACCGCGCGGGAACGTTCCCTTGGCAGCCTCGATGTAGCGGCCCGCTGCGTCATCCATCCGCTTGGCGCGGCCAAGCTTGGCCGAGGAGGCAAGACGGCCGAGCAGGCTGCCATCCATCGTCGCCTCGATCTCGGACTCGGTCTCGTCACTGAGCTTGAACCCGTCGGGGCCAAAAAGCTTGATGCCGTTGTCCTCGTAGCTGTTGTGCGAGGCGGAGATCATCACGCCGAGATCGGCGCGTAGATTGCGCGTCATCATGGCGATCGCCGGCGTCGGAAGCGGGCCGAGCAAAGTCACGTCCATGCCGGCCCCGATGAAACCGGCTGTCAGCGCGGGCTCGATCATGTAGCCAGACAACCGCGTGTCCTTGCCGATTACCACTCGGTGGCGATGGTTGCCACGGGTGAACAGTAGCCCCGCAGCCTGCCCGAGTCGCAGCGCGGTGCCGGCGGTCATGGGGTCACTGTTGGCGGTGCCGCGAATACCGTCAGTGCCGAACAGGCGTCGCTTGGGGGACATGATCTACCTGCCCTTGGTGTCATACATATCTACAGTCCCTAGCCGATTCCGCCGACGCCGCGCCACACCTGCAATGCCTGTACGGTGGCCGCGACATCGTGTACGCGCAGGATCGTGGCTCCCTGCGCCACGGCATGCAATCCGGCGGCGAGTGAACCGGGGAGGCGCGCCTGCGGATCGGGCACATCGGCGAGCTTGCCGATGAAACCCTTGCGCGAGACGCCGATCAAGATGCGGCAGCCGAGGCCGCGGAGCACGGAAAGGCGAGGAAGTAGGGCGAGGTTGTGGGCGGCGGTCTTGCCGAAGCCGATCCCGGGGTCGATGGCGATATTGGCGCGGCCGATGCCAGCGGCCTCAGCGGCCGCGACGCGCTCGGCGAGCTCGGCCATCACTTCGGCGGCGACGTCCTGGTACCGCGCGCGCTTGGTCATCACGTCAGGCGTGTGCCGCATATGCATCAGCACCACTGGACAGCCGGCGCGGGCGACGATGGACGCGGCGGCCGGATCATGGGAGAGCGCCGAGACATCGTTGATGATCCGCGCTCCCGCGTCCAGCGCCGCCTGCATGGTCTCCGAGTTGCGCGTGTCGGCCGAGACGAGAACTCCGGCATAGGCGAGGCCGCGAATTACCGGAAGGATGCGACGCCGCTCTTCAGCGGGATCGGTCGGCTGCGAACCTGGCCGCGTGGTCTCGCCGCCGACATCGACGATCGCCGCCCCGGCCTCGGCCATCGCGAGGCCCGCCGCAATCGCGCGTTCTGGCGCGAAATGATGGCCACCATCGCTGAAACTATCGGGGGTTACGTTGAGGATGCCCATAACTGCGGGTGCCGCAAGACCGGCCCAGGGCGGCACCGAAGTGGTGAGTCGGGTTCGCCATGGTTCCGGAATCTCTGCGGCCGGGAGGATGCATGTGCCCAGTCGGACGAGGGAAAAGGCGTCTGGCCCGCCGTTCAAAGGTAGCGCCAGCCCGGCAGCAATGGCCGCCCGGGCGGCGTCGCCGGTCAGGAGCCCGAGCGGCTCGGCGTCTAGGTCCAGCCCTCTCGCCCCTGGTCAGCCCGGCTGCGGCGCTGTGCCGAGTCCGCCAGGCGGTGGCGCGGGACGGCTGGCAGGCGGCACCGAGGCGCGTCGCGTCTCGGGCATCGGCTCGTCCACCACCCGCTTGATTACCTTCTCGCCGCGCAGGATCTGGCGGATTTCGTCACCTGACAGTGTTTCATGTTCCAGCAAGCCCTTGGCCAGAGCGTGCAATTCGGCGAGATTGTCGGTCAGGATCTGCTTGGCCCGCGTGTAGGCAGCATCGATGATCGCCTTGATCTCCGAATCGATCTCGCGCGCTGTTGCCTCGGAGACGTTCTTGGCCTGGGTGACGGAGTGGCCGAGGAAGACCTCTTGGCTGTTGTCGCCATAAGCGATCATGCCGAGCTTCTCGCTCATGCCCCATTCGGTGACCATCATGCGCGTCTGGTTGGTCGCCATTTTGATGTCGCCCGAGGCACCGTTAGACACCTTGTCGGCTCCAAAGATAATCTCCTCGGCGGCGCGGCCGCCCATTGCCATGCACAGCTCGGAGAGCAGCTTGGATTTGCTTTTGGAGTAGCGATCGCCCTCGGGCAGCGACATCACCAGCCCCAGCGCGCGGCCACGTGGGATGATGGTCGCCTTGTGGACAGGGTCGCACTCCGGCAAGTGCATTGCACACAGCGCATGGCCCCCCTCGTGATAGGCGGTCATCTCCTTTTCCGCGTCGCTCATCACCAGCGAGCGGCGCTCGGCGCCCATCAGCACCTTGTCCTTCGCCTGCTCGAACTCGTTCATCGCCACCACACGCTTGCCCATCCGCGCGGCCAGCAGAGCAGCCTCGTTGACAAGGTTAGCGAGGTCGGCGCCCGAGAAGCCGGGCGTGCCGCGAGCGATGATCTTGGGATCGACGTCAGACGCCAGCGGCACCTTGCGCATGTGCACGCGCAGGATCTTCTCGCGCCCGTTCACGTCGGGGTTCGGCACCACCACCTGGCGGTCGAACCGGCCGGGGCGCAGCAGCGCGGGGTCCAGCACGTCCGG
>CAIWAJ010000558.1:0-2299 GCA_903910565.1 uncultured Rhodospirillales bacterium | reverse complement strand
TAGGCCGACCAGTCGAGCTGCGGGGTGAAGCCGGGGGCCGCCCCATAGCCCGGCGGATAGCGAAACAGCGACCGGTCATCCATCCGCGGCGGGCGCACCACGCGACCGGGGTTGAGCAGGCCCGTGGGGTCGAACGTGTCCTTCACCGTCTCGAAGGCGCGGGCGATGCGGGCGCCGAACATCGTCTCGTTGAACTCGGAGCGCACGATGCCGTCGCCATGCTCGCCGGAATGGCTGCCCTTGTATTCGCGCACCAGCGCCAGGCACTCCTCGGCGATGGCCCGCATGCGCGAGACATCCGCCCCATCCTTCATGTTCAACACGGGGCGGACATGCAGGCAGCCGACCGAGGCATGGGCATACCAGGTGCCCTTGCTGTCATGGCGGGCGAAAACCTCGTTGAGGCGCTCGGTGTAATCGGCGAGATCCGGCAGATCGACCGCGCAATCCTCGATGAAGGAGACCGGCTTCCCGTCGCCCTTCATCGACATCATGATGTTGAGCCCGGCCTCGCGCACCTCGGCGATATCGGCTTGGAAGGCGGCATCGGGCGCGCGCACTACGGCGCCGGGGAAGCCGAGATCGGCCATCATCTCATCGAGCTCAGCCAGTTTCGCCAGCAACGGCGCGTCCTCATGGCCGTGGAACTCAACGATGAGGATACTGTCGGGCTCGCCGATCAACATGCGATCGATGGTCGGCCGGTAGATCGGGATGGCGCGGCCGAGGTCGATCATGGTGCGATCCACCAGCTCAACCGCCTCGGGGTCCAGCGTCACCAGATGCTGCGAGGCGGCCATGGCGGCGCGGAAGGTGGGGAATTGGCAGATACCCAGCACTTTCCGCGGCTTGATCGGGTGCAACATCAGCTCCAGCGCCGCCGAGAAGGCCAACGTCCCCTCAGAGCCCACCAGGAGGCGGGCGAGATTGTCGCGCCCCGCGGCGCGGGCGGCGGGCGTCAACGCGTCGATGTTGTAGCCACCGACGCGGCGGAGCTGCTTGGGGAATTTGGCGGCGATTTCATCCGCTTCCGACAGGCCGAGCGCGCGCATGCGGGCCATGATATCGACGAAACGCGCGTCGCCTTGGTTGGCATCGGGGGTGCCGAAGCGGTGCCGCGAGCCGTCGGCCAGGATGGCGTCGATGGCGCTCACGTTATCCGCCATCAGCCCGTAGCGGATGGATTTCGACCCGCAGGAGTTATTGCCGGCCATGCCGCCGATGGTGCAGCGCGCATTGGTGGAGGGATCGACGGCAAAGAAATTGCCGGTGCCCTTAATCGCCGCGTTGAACTGCGTGAGCACGATGCCGGGCTCCACCCAGGCGCGATCGCCCTCGACGGCGAGCACGCGGTTGAGGTGCTTCGAGCAATCGATCACCAGCGCGCGGTTCACGGTCTGGCCGCATTGGCTGGTGCCGCCACCGCGCGGCAGCACGGGGATGCCGGCCTCCCGCGCGATGGCGAGCGCCGCCATCACGTCCTCCATCCGCTTGGGCACGATCACCCCGATCGGCTCCATCTGATAAATCGAGGCATCGGTGGCGTAGCGGCCGCGATCGGCGGCCCCGAACAGCACCTCGCCGGCGATCTCCCGCCGCAGCCGAGACGCCAATGCGCTGTCACCGATGATCGCGTTCATGCCGAGCCCTCCATACCGCATCCTTTAGCCGGGATGCCACGGAGCGCAATGCGCGCGTCAGGGCTTCGAATAGATCTGCACCCGATTGCCGTCGGGGTCAGTGATATAGGCGACACGATTGCCCGCCGGCGAGGTGAAGGGCTCGATCATCACCGCCACCCCGGCCGCCCGCAGTGTCGCGATGGTGGCGTCTGCATCGTCCGTGCGCAGGACGAGTTCGAAGGGAGTGCCCGGCGAGGCTGGCGGTAGGCCGTGGCTGACCAGCCCGGCGGCGGAGGTCAGCGCGATGGTCATGCCGGCGAGGCGGAGTTCAACGTGCTCCGACTCCCCCTCTGCGGGAAAGCGGTAGTCAACCTCGCCGCCCGCGAGATCGCGCCAAAAGCGCAGGCCGCGCGACACATCGGTGCTGTAGAGGATCACCAGTCCAGAGGAAAACATCGCACGCCACCCTTGGTTGCGCGGCGGATCTGGCACACACGGCCGATCCGTCGCATTCTGCCGGCCGAACAGGAGCCCCGCATGGCCTATTACGAAACCACGCACACCCCCGGCCGCCATTTCCTGCAGATCCCGGGCCCGACCAACGTGCCTGACCGGGTGCTGCGCGCGATGGACAACCCGACGATGGACCATCGCGGGCCGGATTTCGGCAAGCTCGG
>CAIWAJ010000557.1:0-2577 GCA_903910565.1 uncultured Rhodospirillales bacterium | reverse complement strand
GCGGTTGGCGATGTACCAGTCGATCGTCTTGCCAAGCCCGGTCTCGAAATCATTCGGCGCCGTCCAGGCCAGGGCCTGCTCAGCGCGCGAGGGGTCGATCTCGTAGCGGAAATCATGGCCGGGCCGGTCGGTCACGAAGGTGATCAGCCGCTCGCGCGGGCCCGCGGGGTCGGGGATGCGGGCATCGAGCGCGGCGCAGATCGCCTTGACCACCTGCAGATTGGTGCGCGGCTGGCGGGCGCCGATGGCGTAGGTGGCGCCAACCTGGCCCTGCTCCACCACCTTCAGCAGCGCCTCGGCATGGTCATCCACATAGAGCCAATCGCGCATGTTGGAGCCGTCGCCATAAACCGGGAGCGGCTTGCCCTCCAGTGCGTTCAGCGTCACCAGCGGGATCAGCTTCTCGGGGAATTGCCACAGCCCGTAGTTGTTGACCGTGTTGGAGACCAGGGTGGGCAGCCCGTAAGTGTGGTTCCAGGCCCGCACGAGATGGTCCGACGCCGCCTTGCTCGCGGAGTACGGGCTGCGCGGATCGTAGGGCGTCTCCTCGGTGAAGGGCGCATCGCCGACATGCAGCGCGCCGAACACCTCGTCGGTGGAGATGTGATGAAAGCGGAAGGCGGCCTTGCGATCCGCCGGCAGGGCCGCCCAATATTCCTTGGCAGCATCGAGCAGTGTGTAGGTGCCGACAATATTGGTGTGGATGAAGGCGCCCGGCCCGTCGATCGAGCGATCGACATGGCTCTCGGCGGCGAGATGCATCACCACGTCCGGCTGATGGGTCGCGAAGACTTCGCGCATCGCGGCGTGATCGGCGATATCGGCCTTCACCAGCGTGTGGCGCGGGCTGGTGCGCGCGGCCTCCAGCGCATCCTCGGAGGCGGCGTAGGTCATCTTGTCGACGTTGACGATGGTATGATCGCTTGCACGCATCGCATGGCGGATGACCGCGGAGCCAATGAACCCGCAACCGCCGGTCAGTAGTATTCGCATCTCAACCTCATTCCCGATCGTTTGGCGCAGGCCGCAAAATGGCAGCGCGGCGCGGCCAGGGCAATCCTGATGCGCTGACGGCCCTGTCCGCGTCAATCACATTGTCTCGATTTCACTAAGTAACAATTAACCATCGCACCAGGGCGTGGCGCGACGCGGCGACAGCGGCTATCCAGGGCCGCTGCCGTACCGCGCCGGCCAAGGAACGTGGAGGGGAACATGCTGGAATCGCTCGTACCGACCACCGAAGCCTTGCTGGAAGGCTGGTTGCGGCCGGAAATCACCGATCTTGACCGCGCCGAGATCAACGAGCGGGACTACGTGATCCTGCCCGCCGACGACCCTCAGCTCCGCCATCTCGGGATCGAAGTCATCGCCGGGGACCCGATCATCCTGGTCACCGCCCCCAATCGGCCGCTCGGCCATATCCGCGTTGCGTCCACGGGCCACAATAATGTGATTGCCATCGACAACCGGGATTGGCGAGGCAGCTGCAACGCCTCGCTGCGCATGCCCAGTTCGGATTGCCTGATCATCATGAACGACATCGCCGACGGCTACGTCCAATTGTCGGAGGTCCTGCTCCGGTCGGACAACCAGCTGCTGTTCTGGGGCCAGGGCGCAACCGCGGTCGGGCTGTCAATCGAGCTCGATGGTGACGGGCGGAGCTGCGTGATCGGCGACGATGCCCTGATCTCCAACGACGTCTGGATCCGCAACTACGATATGCACGCCATCCACGACCTTGCATCCGGCGCGCAGATCAACCGCCCGGCCTGCGACACCGTGATCGAGCGGCATGTCTGGCTCGGGCAGGATGCGCTGCTGCTGAACTGCGAGCTGATCGGCATGGGCAGCATCATCGGGGCGCGCGCCTTGGTGAAAGGCACCGTGCCCCGCGCATGCGCCGCCGCCGGTATTCCCGCCCGTGTGCTGCGGGAGGGAGTCAGCTGGGGGCGCAATGGCAATGGCATGACCGAGGCCGAACGCCAGTCAATCGGGGTCAATCGCATCGGGATATGACATATGACGGAAGATTTACACTTCTTTCATTAATCAGCGTCCGACAACACATCGCCCCTCTTGCGGACGCAGCCGCACTGCTTCAAGAGGCTAGGAAGCATTTGGCAGCGGAGAATGGTCATGGGAGAGGCCGTTGCTCCGTCAGCGCCCAACCGGAGTCGATCTCGCGGCATGAGCTATATCTCCCCGGATTTCCCGGATGACATCGTTTTTCCTTGTACACCGACGCCGATTCAGTCATAAATATCAGCGAGTTATGATAGAATCGGAAGCGTGCGGATGGAACACCCAACGGGTAAATCGGATGACGGGTCTCTGCGGGTCGATTTTGACCGTCGGCTGAAGCTGGAATTCCATGGCACCCGTATCACCTCCGACGCGGGTTTACTTGCATATCGTGAGTTAGATGACGCGCTCGGGATGACCGACATCGCGGGGGCGGCGCTGTCGGAATGCCGCCGCGGCAAGAACACCCGGCACATGCTGACCGGGCTGTTCCGCCAATCCGTGTTTGGCCGTCTCGCCGGGTATGAAGACGTGAACGACGCTGATCGTCTCGCT
>CAIWAJ010000556.1:0-1992 GCA_903910565.1 uncultured Rhodospirillales bacterium | reverse complement strand
TGCCTGCCGATGGAGGAGCAGACCAATCTGCCCTATCGCAGCACCGCCGCCGGCAAGATGCACGCCTGCGGGCATGACGGGCACACCACCATGCTGCTCGGCGCCGCCCGCTACCTCGCCGATGCGGATTTCGACGGCACGGTGAACCTGATTTTCCAGCCTGGCGAGGAAGGCATCGGCGGCGCGCTCGCCATGCTGAACGACGGGCTGTTCGAGCGCTTCCCCTGCGACGCCATTTTCGCCCTGCATAACCGGCCGGGCATGGATATCGGCAAATTCGCCATCTCCAAGGGCCCCTCGGCGGCCGGCGGCGCCTTCTTCGACATCAAGGTGACCGGGCGCGGCACCCATGGCGCGCGGCCCGAGGTCGGCATCGACCCGGTGCTGGTGGCGAGCCACATCGTCACCGCGATCCAGTCCATCGTCGCCCGCAACGTGCCCCCGGCCGAGACCGCGGTGCTCTCGGTCACCAAGATCAATGGCGGGGACGCCTATAACGTGGTGCCCGAAACCGCCACCATCGCCGGCACCGCGCGGGCCTTCAGCCCCGCCGTGATGAAGCTGATGGAGGTCAACATGACCCGCATCGCCAAGGGCGTCGCCGAGGCGTTCGGCGCCACCGCCGAGGTCGATTTCCGCGTGATCTTCGCCCCCCTCATCAACGACGCCGAGCAGACCGACGCGATCGCCGATGCGGCGGCCTCGCTGGTGGGCGAAGACGGCGTCGATCGCACCAAGCCGCCGGGCATGGGCTCGGAGGATTTCTCCTTCATGATGGAGAAGGTGCCGGGCGCTTATATCCAGGTCGGCAACGGCGAAAGCGCCCAGCTGCACAACCCCGCCTATAACTACAATGACGCGTGCACGCCCTACGGCGCGGCGCTGCTCGCCACCATAGCGGAGCAGAAGCTGGCGCGCTGATGGCGTGGTTGGGGCTTGATGCCGGGGGATCGGCCACGCGCTGGGCGCTGGTCGATCGCACCGGCGCCTGCCTCGCCCGCGGCGCCGGCCCGCCGATCTCCGGCCACCTCTTCGATGAGGCGGCGGTTTCGCGGGCACGCGATGCCGCCGGCGCCATCGCCGCTGCCCTGCCGGGGCGCCCGGCAGGCATCCTGGCCGGCATCACCGGCCTCGGCGCCGGCACCCCGGCCGCCGACGTGGCGCGCGACATATTCGCCGCCGCCTTCGCCGTTCCGCCCGCCGAGGTGGCCATTCGTGACGATCTGTGGATCGCCTATCATGCGGTGTTCCGCCCGGGCGAAGGCCATGTCGTCTACGCCGGCACCGGCTCGATCGGCATGCACATCGCCGCCGATGGCAGCATCGTCCGCGTCGGTGGGCGTGGTCCGCTGATCGACGACGCCGGCTCGGCCTTCGCCTTTGGCCGGGGCGCGCTCGCCCATGTCTGGCAATGCCGCGACGATGATCCGGCCTTCCGCTCCCCGCTCTCCGATGCGGTGGATGGGGTGATCGGCAGCGCCGACTGGGACGCCCATCGCGCCTACGTCTATGGCGGCGGGCGCAACGCGGTGGCCCAGCTCGCCCCCGCCATCGCCGCCGCGGATGATCCCTGGGTGCGCCGCGCCATGCGCCATGCCGGCGGCGCGCTCGCCCGGCTGGCCGAGGCGCTGGTGCGCCGCGCCGGCGATCGCACCGTCGCCGTGCTCGGCCAGGTGCCGGACCTCCATCCCGAATACATGGCCGCCTTCCGCCACGCCGGCCGCACCCTCACCTATGTCCGCCGCCGCCCCGACGCCGCTTTGGCCGCCGCCCATCTTGCGGCCGGCGCCGATGCCGTCCAGGCTGCCGATCTGCCGTCGCCCGAGGAGGAAACATCATGAACGGAAAACGCCCGACGATCTCGTCGGTCCATGGCATTGTCGCTGCCGCCCACCCGCTGGCCGCCGCCGCCGGCGCCCGCATCCTGAGCCAGGGCGGCAACGCCTTCGATGCCGCGGCCGCCACCGCCGCCGCACTCAATGTCGTCGAACC
>CAIWAJ010000555.1:0-8512 GCA_903910565.1 uncultured Rhodospirillales bacterium | reverse complement strand
CCCGCGCCGCAGCATTGTGCTATGGAAGCGCTTTCTGCCGCCAGAATTCCGGAGTCGCCCATGCCCGCCCCGAAGCCCGTGATGCTCGTGATCCTCGACGGTTGGGGGTGGCGCGAGGAGACCGCGGATAATGCGGTGCGGCTCGCCCATACGCCCAATTTCGACCGGCTATGGGCAGCGAGCCCACATGCGCTGCTGCACACCTCCGGCCTCGATGTCGGGCTGCCCGGCGGACAGATGGGCAATTCCGAGGTCGGCCACATGAATATCGGCGCCGGGCGCGTGGTTATGCAGGATCTGCCGCTGATCGGCCGCGCGGTGGCCGATGGCAGCCTGGCGACCAACGCGGTGCTGGGCGATTTCATCGGCAAGCTCAAGGCGAGCGGCGGCACCTGCCATTTGTTCGGCCTGGTCTCCCCGGGCGGCGTGCATTCGCATCAGGACCATGCGGCGGCGCTGGCCCGCATCGTCACCGCCGCCGGAGTGCCGGTGGTGGTGCACGCCTTCACCGATGGGCGAGACACGCCGCCGCAATCGGCCGGCGAGGATCTGCGCCGCCTGCGCGCCGCCCTGCCCGATAGCGTGCCGATCGCCACCGTCAGTGGCCGCTACTACGCGATGGACCGTGACAAGCGGTGGGAGCGGGTGGCCAAGGCCTATTTCGCCATGGCCGAGGCACAGGGGCCGAGCTTCGCCGATGCCGCCTCGGTGATCGATGCGGCCTATGGCAACAATGTCACCGATGAATTCGTCATCCCCGCCGTGGTGGCCGGCTATCGCGGCATGAAGGATGGCGACGGGCTGCTGTGCTTCAATTTCCGCGCCGACCGGGTGCGCGAGATTTTCGCCCCGCTGCTCGACGCGGAGTTCGACGGTTTCGCCCGCCCGCGCCGCATCGCCTTCGCGGCGATGGCGGGAATGACGCATTATTCCGACCACCTCTCCGAACGCCTCGGCGTGCTGTTCCCGCCGCAGACCATGGCCAACCTCCTCGGCCAGGTCGTGGCCGCCGCCGGGCTCAAGCAACTGCGCATGGCCGAGACGGAGAAATATCCGCATGTCACGTACTTCCTCAACGGCGGCATCGAAGTGGCCAACCCCGGCGAGGAGCGCATCATGGTGCAATCGCCCAAGGTGGCAACCTATGACCTGCAGCCCGAAATGTCGGCGCCGGAGCTGACCGACAAAGCGGTGGCGCAGATCGAGAGCAAGAAATTCGACCTCATCATCCTCAATTTCGCCAACCCCGACATGGTCGGCCACACCGGCAACCTCAAGGCGGCGATCAAGGCGGTGGAGACGGTAGATACCGGCCTCGGCCGCATCGCGGACGCAGTGCTGGCGCAAGGTGGCGCGCTGCTGGTGACCGCGGATCACGGCAATTGCGAGATGATGCGCGACCCGGTGACGGGCGGCCCGCATACCTCCCACACCACCAACCCGGTCCCGGTGTTCCTCGCCGGCGGCGGCGTGGCGGCGTTGCATGAGGGCCGGCTGGCCGATATCGCGCCGACGCTGCTGCATTTGCTCGGCCTGGCGCGGCCGGCGGAGATGACCGGGCGCAGCCTGACGACGCCGCCGGGCTGAGCATGCGCCCGGCCGCGCTCTGCCTGTTCGCGCTTCTGCTTGCCGCCGCCGGCCCGCCGACGCCGCAGCAGGTGCAGGAGGCCGAGCGGGCGCGCGCGACGGAGATCGAGGCCCAGAAGGCCGCCACCGCACGGGCGGCGGCGGCGGCGGCCGAGGAGCAGCGGCTCGGCCGCGCCCGCGTGACGGCCGCGGCCAGGCTGCGCGAACTGGAACAGGCGACCGCCGAGGTTGCGGCCCGGATCGAGGCGCTGGCGGCAAGGCGCGGCGAGGCGGAAGCCCGGCTGGCGGCGCGGGCGGCGGATCTGGCACCGTTCCTGCCTTTGATCGAGCGGCTCGGGCTCTACCCCTCCGAGACCCTGCTCGCCGTCCCGCTGCCGCCGGAGCAGACGGTGCGGGGCTTGATCGTGCTGGGCGCCATGGCCCGCCAGTTGGAGGCGGAGGCCGCGGCGCTGCGGGCCGAGCAGGCCGACGTGGAGGCCGTGCAGCGCCAGATCGACGCCGAAATGCCGGCGCTGGCCGCCGCGGAGGCCGCGCAGTCGCAAGCCGCGCGGGCACTCGATGCACAGATCGCCGACGCTCGCGATGCGCGGCGCAACGCCGAGGGCGCGGCGGCGGAGGCGGAGCGGCGGGCGGCGGCCGAGGGCGCCAAGGCGGCGAGCCTGCGGGCGGCGCTGGCCAGGATCGAGGAGGAGCGCCGGGCCGCCGAGCTGCGCGCCCGGGCCGAGGCGGAGGCTGCGCAGAAGCAGAAGCGCGAGGCCGAGGCGGAAGCCGCCCGGCAGCGCTCGGAGGCGCTGGCACGATCGGCCGGGCCGGGACTCGGCTCGCCCAAGGGCACGCTGGTGGTCCCGGTCACCGGCAGCCTGACGCGCGGCTTCGGCGAAGCAACGGAGGCGGGGCCGGCGACAGGCCTCTCCTACCAGCCGGTTCCCGGGGCTCGGGTGGTATCCCCCTGCGGCGGGCGGGTCGTCTATGCCGGGCCGTTCCGCAGCTTCGGGTTGTTGCTGATCGTTGATTGTGGCGCCGGATTCCACTTCGTATTATCAGGTTTTGAACATTTGGATGCGCAGGTTGGTCAGGCATTGCAGGCTGCGGAGCCGGTGGGCGCGATGGCTGTCTGGGACCCCCGGGCAAACGCGGGGCGGCCATCGCTGTATGTCGAGTTGCGGCGGGATGGTCAGCCGATCAATCCCGCCCCATATATGCGTGCGAAGAGCTGACGCTTCGGATAGGCTAGGCGATACGCGATGAGAGGTAGATCTAGGATGAAGCTTCGTACCGGCCTGATGTTCGGAGCCGCTTTTGCCGCCGGGGTCGCCATCGGGCCGGCTGCCGGCCTGCTGGAGCGGCAGTTCGGCCTGGCGCTGTTCCCCAACGCCTTCGCGCAGGATGCCGGGCGGAACGAGACCTACCGCCTGCTGACGTTGTTTGGCGACGTGTTCGAGCGCATCCGCGCCGATTATGTCGAGCCGCCCAACGATCGCGAGATGATCGAGAACGCGATCAACGGCATGCTGTCCGGGCTCGACCCGCATAGCAGCTACATGACCGCCAAGCAGTTCTCCGAAATGCAGGTGCAGACGCGCGGCGAATATGGCGGCATCGGCACCGAAGTGACGCAGGATAACGGCTATATCCGGGTGATCTCCCCGATCGACGATACGCCGGCGATGCGCGCGGGTGTGAAGGCCGGCGATCTGATCACCGCGATCGACGGCAAGACGGTTCTGGGCCTCAGCCTCAACGAGGCGGTCGACAAGATCCGCGGCCCGGCCAACAGCAAGCTCACGCTGACGATCAAGCGCAGCGGGGTGGAAGCACCTATCGAGTTGACGCTGCAGCGCGAGATTCTGAAGATCCAGGTCGTGAAGTCGCGCCTCGAAGGGGATATCGCCTATATCCGCGTCGTCTCCTTCAGCGAGCAGACCGATGCCGGCCTGCGCAAGGCCATCGCCGCTCTCAAGCAGCAATCCGGCGACAAGCTCAAGGGCGTGGTGCTCGACCTCCGCAACAACCCCGGCGGCCTGCTCGACCAGGCGATCGCGGTGTCCGACGATTTCATCAGCCAGGGCGAAATCGTCTCCACCCGGGCGCGCCACCCCGAGGACAGCCAGCGCTGGAACGCCAAGGATGGCGACGTCACCGGCGGGCTTCCGGTGGTCGTGCTGATCAATGGCGGTTCGGCCTCCGCCAGCGAGATCGTCGCCGGCGCGCTGCAGGACCATCGCCGCGCCATCATCATGGGCAGCCGCAGCTTCGGCAAAGGCAGCGTGCAGACCGTGATGCCGCTTCCGGGCAATGGCGGCATGCGGTTGACGACGGCGCGCTACTACACGCCGTCTGGCCGCTCGATCCAGGGGCTTGGCATCACGCCGGACGTCGAGGTGCAGTTCTCCCGCACCGAGCCGCCGCATTTCGGGCCCGAGCGGGAGGCCGATCTCAAGGGCGTGCTCAGCAACGTCGGCGGCACCCAACCCACCGCGGCACCGCGCACCGATCTGCCGGCGATGACCAAGGATATCGCCAAGCTGCCGCCGGAGAACTGGCCGACCTTCGATCTCGCCAAGCCCGAGACCGACTATCCGCTCCAGCAGGCCCTTGCAGTCGTGCGCGCAATGCCGCCGGGCAAGCGGGCGTCGCGCTGAGGGCGGTACGCCGGAACAGTCGTGGCGCCCCGCGAGGCCTCGCCAATCCGCCGCGTGCTGCGGGCACTCGGCCTGTTCTGGGGCGGCGCGGCGGTGATCCTCGGGGTGCTGGCGGGCATCCTGCAGGTTCTCGGGCCGCCGACGAAACCCCCGGAGCCGGCCAAGCCGCACGCCGCTGAAGCCTCCCCCGAGGCGCCGGCGGAGGCGCATGCACCGATCGTGGCCGCACCCTCGGCCGTCGTGCGGCCCGGCGCGCCGATTGCGGCACCCGATCCGGCGCTGCTCGAGCCATCGCGGTCATATGAAGGACGCATGCTTCCGCGGATAGGCGCCGACCAGCGCATGGCCATGCGGGTCTATGCGGCCGGGCAGGACCCGGGCGAGACGCGGCCGCGGATTGCCGTGCTGATGGCCGATTTCGGACCCAATGAGAAGGACAGCGACGAGGCGATCCGTGCGCTTCCCGCAGCGGTGTCCTTCGCGGTGCCGCCCAATAGCCGGAATAGCGAGCGGCTGGTGCTGTCCGCGCGGGCGCGGGGGCATGAGCTGCTGGCGGTGGTCCCGATGGAACCGACCGACTATCCCGCAAGCAACCCCGGACCCAACGCGCTGCTCACCGGGGCACCGCCGGCGCAGAACGCGCTGTATCTCGAATGGGCGTTGTCGCGGTTTTCCGGATATGCCGGGGTAACCGCGGTGCTCAACCGGATGCATGGCGAGCGGTTTGCCAACATGACCGAGCTTTACGCCTCCATGCTGGAGGAGATCGGCCGGCGAGGGCTGTTCTACGTCGACCCCCGCCCCCGGGGCGCCGCACCGCGCCGGCCGGGGATGCCGCCTTATCGGTCGGTTGACCTGGTGATCGACGCCGTGCCGGTGCGGGCCGAGCTTGATCTGGCGTTGACCCAGCTGGAACGCATCGCGCGGGCCGATGGCGTGGCGCTCGGGTTGCTCGAAGGCCCGGCGCCATTGCTGGTGGACCGGGTCTCGGCCTGGGCGACTTCGCTGCCGGCGCGGGGCTATGCGCTGGTGCCGGTCAGCGCCATCGCCGCCCCGCGGCATTGACCTGAGGAGAGGCCATGCGCCCGATCGACCCCGCCACCCTGCCCTATCGCCCCAATGTCGGCGCGGTGTTGTTCAACCGCGACGGGCTGGTGCTCGTCGCCCGGCGGGCGGACATGCCGAATGCCGAGGGGGCACCCGGGGGGTGGCAGTTGCCGCAAGGCGGGATCGACGCCGACGAGGACCCGCGTGGGGCGGTGCTGCGCGAGCTGGCCGAGGAGATCGGCACCGATCGGGCGGAGATCATCGGCGAGCACCCGGAATGGGTGACCTATGACCTGCCGGCCGAGTTGATGGGCGTGGCGCTCGGCGGCAAGTTCCGTGGGCAGCGGCAGCGCTGGTTTGCGCTGCGGTTCACCGGGGAGGACCGCGACATCAGGCTCGACGCCGACCCGCACCCGGAATTCGACGCCTGGCGCTGGGCGGAGCTGGCCGAACTGCCGGTGCTCGCCCCGGCGTTCAAGCGGGATATCTACGTCATCCTCGCCGCGAGCTTCGCCCGCTTCGCCGTCTCAGGGTAGCGGCGCCCGGGGATCGAGCAGGCCCTCGTGGCGCAGCTCGGCCCAGAGATCGGCGGGGATAGGGGTGCGGAAGAGGTCGAGGTTGGCGAGGATTTCCGCGCGGTTCATGGCGCCGGGGATGGTGGCGCTGACCGCGGGGTGCGAGAGCGGGAATTGCAGGGCGGCGGCGGCCATTTTGACGCCGTGGCGGGTGCAGACGGCCTCGATGCGGTTGACGCGGTCGATCACGGATTGCGGCGGGTCCTGGTAGTCGAACTTGGCGCCGGGGACGGCGCCGGTGGCGAGGATGCCGGAGTTGAAGGGGCCGCCGATCACCACGCCGACGTTGCGCGCTTCGCATAGCGGCATGAAATCATCGAGCGCGGCCTGCTCCAGCAGGGTGTAGCGGCCGGCGAGCAGCACGCAGTCGAGATCGACGGCGCGGACGAAGCGGGCGGAGATCGCGGCCTCGTTCAACCCGACGCCGATGGCGCCGATGACGCCGGCCGAGCGCAACTCGTCGAGCGCGCGGAAGCCGTCGGTGGTGGCCTGATGGAAGCGCTGCTCGAGCACCCCGAGGTCCCGCGTGGTCCAGAAATCGACGTCGTGGATGAACGCCACGTCGATGCGGTTCATGCCGAGGCGGAGCCAGGATTGTTCGAGCGAGCGCATCACGCCGTCATAGGAATAGTCGAAAGTCGGCTTGAATTTCAGGGCGCCGGGGCGTTCCACCACCGCATCCTGGCCGGGCTTGAGGGGGGTCATCCAGCGGCCGATCTTGGTGGAGACCACGAGATCCTCGCGCGGGCGGTCGCGCAGCGCGGCGCCGAGGCGGAGCTCGCTGCGGCCGAAGCCGTAGAAGGGCGAGGTGTCGAAGAAGCGCAGCCCGGCGTCATAGGCGGCCGAGATGGTGGCGATCGCCTCGGGCTCCGGCGTGATGCCGCGGGCGCCGCCGAGGGGGGCGGTGCCGAAGCCGAGGGGGGTGACGGTGAGGGCGGATTTACCGAGCGGTCGGCGGGCGGTGGGGTCCATGCGGCGCGGCCTCGTGGCGGGAGAATGGTGGCGGTGACTATGGCATGGTTCGCGGATGGGTGGGATTTGGGATTTTAATTACGTATTAGCAACAATATAGGCGTGCGAAGGCGCGGCCCGCCATGCCGGTTTTTGAGCGGGCGGCGGGCGCGGCGGCGGGTGCACGGCAAACGGCACGGGGGCGCGCGGAGGGCGGGCCGGCGCGACATGCTCGGCAGACCGGGAGTCCGGGCGTTGGGTGACCGCGGCGGCGGGGCGCGAGGGCGCCAAGGCGGCGGGGAGTTGGGCCTCGATGCGCGCAAGCTCGGCGCTCAGCCGCGCATACAGGCGCCGATGCGGATGGCCCGCCGGCAGGTCCGCCATGCCCTCCAGCAGCACCGCCAGCAGCACGCGCAGAATCCCGGCGATGGCAGCCGCGAGGGCTGCGCCGGGATCGGCGGTGCGGGCGGTGGCGGTCATGGCGCGGGAGGGGTCCTTGAAAAATGTGGAAGGGCGGATTTATCGCATATCAACGCTCCATGATCAAGGAAAAAGAGCGTTATTTTAGGATTACAAAGACGTTAGCCAGCGTTATCGAACGAAGCGCTCCTTTTTTGAAAAAAAAGCGCAAAACCCTTTTATCCGCTTTGGTGTGTACCGCTCCCACCTCTCCGCGGGGAGTACGCCAACGGCATGGAACAGACCAAAAAGTTTTTTTGGTTCTTTTTGTTCACAAAAAGAACACCCTTACCCTCACCCTTAGCCAATCGACTTAACGATCTCCCGCAGCGCCGTCTCGGGAAACGCCTTGAGCGAGGTGGTGCGGGCGTTGCCGAGTTTTTGCAGCATCATGGTGAAGCGCAGGGCCACGGCGTCGTCCGGCGCGTCGTAGATGCCCACGAGGTCATAGGCGCCCATGGTGGCGTGCAGGGAGGCGAAGGTGCCGCCCATTTCGGCGAGCAGTTTCTTGGCCTGGTCGATCCGCTTCGGCAGGTCCTTGACGTTGCGAACCCCTTGGTCGGTCCAGTTCGCCAGCATGACGTAACTCGGCATTCGACACCTCCCTGGTTGTAGCGGCGGCCCTCAGAGCATGACGGAGGGCAGCCAGAGCGCGATTTGCGGCACGAAAGCGACGACGAGGATCAAGGCGAACCACCATATCACGAACGGCCACAGCAACCGTAGCGTGGATGCGAAGGTAACGCCGCCAATGCGGCAACAGATCATCGCCACGATGCCCGTGGGGGGCATCACCGCGCCGAGCACCAGGGTCATCAGCACCAGGCAGCCGAAATGCACGGGGTCATAGTGGAAGGATTTGGCGATGGGTTGCAGCACGGGGACGCTGAGGATCATCGCCGGCACCGTCTCCACCAGCCCGCCGAGGAAGAGCAGGAAGGTGAGGATGATGATCAGCGCGACCTTGGGGTTGTCGGTGATGGCGGCCAGCCCCTGCAAGGCAACCTCCGCCGTGCCGGCGCGGGCCAGCACCCAGCCGAACAGGCCGGCACCCGCCAGCGTCACCAGCACCGAGGCCGAGACCGAGGCGGCGTTGTAGAACAGGTGATACAGCACCTTCGGGGTGAATTTCCGTTCGATCAGCCCGTAGATGAACCCGTATCCGGCCGCCACGCCCGCCGCCTCGGTGGGGGTGAAGGCGCCCGAGACGATGCCGCCCAGGATGATCGCCGGCATGATCGCCGCCGGGAT